>NZ_DDKU01000154.1:0-12488 GCF_002339775.1 Thalassolituus sp. UBA2590 | reverse complement strand
CCGGCAGGTCTTCTTCAGGCTTATCGTTTCCTGGCAGACAGCCGCGATACGTCAACTGAAGAGCGATTGGCAGGTTTGAGCGATCCGTTCTCTGTATTCCGTTGCCGCGGAATCATGAACTGTGTCAATGTGTGCCCGAAGGGTCTGAACCCAACACGCGCCATTGGACACATCCGTAACATGCTGCTGTCACAGCAGGTGTAACGGTACCACTTCCGACCGGTGGTATGAGACGTAAGTCGGGTTGGACATACAACCCGCTTACGTCGACAATTTTATTCGCAATGGAACCCAAAAAGTCCCATTGTTGACTAAGCTAGTTTACAGTTGAGGGAACCGGGCATCCCGGTGCTACCTCAGAGGCCTTGCGATCTATCCGATCGACCCTCTACTTCGCCTTGTGCTAGAGTCGGTGCATGCATCTCTGTGGTGGCATTCCCTTGTTCAGAAATTGACACAGGGTGGTCATACATGCACGAACTGACAATGGAGCAACTATGGAGCACTTCGCAGCTAGCGGGTGGTAATGTTGCTTACATCGAGGAGTTGTTCGAAACCTATCTCCGCGATCCAAACGAAGTGCCCGAAGAGTGGCGCAACTATTTCGACAAACTCCCTCGCGTTGACGAAAACAGCACCGTCGACACCCCGCACAAGCCCATCCGGGATCAATTTCTACTCATTTCAAAGAATCAGCGTCGCGCTAAGCCTATGATGTCCGCGCCAGTGAGCAGCGAACACGAGCGCAAGCAGATGAAAGTACTGCAACTGATCAATGCGTATCGCGGCCGTGGTCACCAGCACGCCAAGCTTGATCCTCTGGCCTTGATGACTCGCGAGACTGTTCCTGACCTTGATCTGCATTTTCATGGCCTGACCCGCTCTGACCTCGATACAGTGTTTCAGACAGGGAATCTGTTTGTCGGTCAGGACCAGGCAACACTGAAAGAAATCATTGATTCGTTAGAGACCACTTATTGCGGTACGGTGGGTGCTGAATACATGCACATCGTCAATACCGCAGAGCAGCGCTGGTTCCAACAACGTCTTGAAAGCGTCCGCTCTCACCCGAAATACGGTGAAGAAATCAAAATGCACCTGCTGGAGCGTCTGACGGCTGCAGAAGGCCTGGAAAAATACCTGGGCTCTCGTTATCCGGGTGTTAAGCGTTTCGGCCTGGAAGGTGGTGAGTCTCTTATCCCGTTAATGGATGAGCTGATTCAGCGCAGCGGTACGTACGGTGCAAAAGAGATCGTGATCGGTATGGCCCACCGTGGCCGACTGAATACCCTGATTAATACACTGGGTAAGAAAACCTCAGATCTTTTCGATGAGTTTGATGGTAAAGCAGAATACGAATCTCACGGCGACGTGAAGTATCACCAGGGCTTCTCCTCGAACGTGATGACACCGGGCGGTGAAGTTCACCTGGCGCTGGCATTCAACCCATCTCACCTTGAGATTGTTTCTCCAGTGGTTGAGGGTTCGGTGCGTGCGCGTCAGGATCGTCGTAGTGATCCTGTGGGTGAAAAGGTTGTTCCTGTCAGTATTCACGGTGACTCAGCATTCGCGGGGCAGGGTGTTGTTATGGAGACATTCCAGATGTCTCAGACACGCGCTTACAAAACCGGCGGTACTGTTCACATCGTCATTAACAACCAGGTCGGTTTTACGACTTCTAAGCGTGAAGATACCCGCTCAACGGAATACTGCACTGACGTTGCAAAAATGGTTGAGGCGCCGATTTTGCACGTGAATGGCGATGACCCTGAAGCGGTGCTTTTTGTTACTCAGCTGGCCGTTGATTATCGTAACGAGTTCCGTAAAGACGTGGTGATTGACCTTGTTTGCTATCGCCGTCGCGGTCACAACGAAGCTGACGAGCCATCAGGTACTCAGCCGCTGATGTACTCGAAAATTAAGAGCCACCCGACAACCCGTACACTTTACGCGAAGCGTCTGGTTGAAGAGGGCGTCCTGACTGAAGACACCAGTAAGCAGCTCGAAGAAGAGTATCGACTGGCTCTGGATAATGGTCTTCACGTGGTTAAGTCCTTGGTTAAGGAGCCGAACAAAGAATTGTTCGTCGACTGGAGTCCGTACCTCGGCCATGAGTGGACGACCAAAGGCGATACTAAGTTTGATATGAAGCAGCTGCAGGAACTCGCGCATCAGCTTCAGGAACCGCCAGAAGGCTTTGCAGTTCAGCGTCAGGTCGGCAAGATTCTTGAGGACCGTCGTAAGATGGCTGCAGGCGCTCTGCCAATCAACTGGGGTTTCGCAGAAACCATGGCGTACGCCACTCTGATTAAACAGGGCTACGGAATCCGCCTTACGGGGCAGGACGTAGGTCGCGGTACGTTCTCTCACCGTCACGCCGTGCTGCATAACCAGAAAGATGCGAGCACTCATGTGCCGCTTCAGCATATCGAAGAAGGTCAGCCGAAGTTTGATATCTACGACTCGCTTCTCTCTGAAGAAGCCGTACTGGCATTTGAATACGGCTATGCAACCACGACACCAGGGACTCTGGTTATCTGGGAAGCGCAGTTTGGTGACTTTGCCAACGGTGCCCAGGTGGTATTCGACCAGTTTATTTCGTCAGGTGAACACAAGTGGGGCCGTCTGTGTGGTCTGACTATGCTGCTGCCACACGGCTACGAAGGCCAGGGGCCAGAGCACTCGTCTGCGCGTCTTGAACGTTATTTGCAGCTTTGTGCAGAACACAATGTTCAGATCTGTGTGCCTTCAACACCGGCGCAGGTTTACCATATGCTACGTCGTCAGATGATTCGCCCACTGCGTAAGCCAATGGTTGTGATGTCGCCCAAGTCGTTACTGCGCCATAAATTGGCGACCAGTACGCTTGAAGAGCTGGCTGAAGGCCGCTTCCGTACTTGTCTCGACGAAATTGATGATATTAATCCGAAAAAAGTCCGCAGAATTTTGCTCTGTTCCGGTAAGGTCTACTACGATTTACTTGAACGCCGCCGCGCGGAAGAGATCGACGATATTGCGATCATTCGGATTGAGCAGATTTATCCGTTTCCTCATAACTTCCTCGGTAAGATTCTGGAGCCATACAAAGGCGCCAAGGACATTTACTGGGTGCAGGAGGAACCGATGAACATGGGCGCCTGGTACAGCAGCCAGCACCATATGCGCAAAGTCGCGCATGACCTGAATCCAAAGTGGCATCTTGAGTACGCAGGGCGTGATCACTCTGCGTCTCCAGCTGCTGGTTACATGGCGCTCCATCTGGAGCAACAGGAAAAATTAATCCGTGACGCTCTGGATCTCCAGGGCTGACGTATCGCAGGAACTCTAAGGAAAATCGAATGAGCATCGAAATTAAGGCACCCACCTTTCCTGAATCTGTCGCTGATGGCACTGTGGCAACCTGGCACAAAAAACCGGGTGAACCCATCCAGCGCGACGAGCTTCTGGTGGATATTGAAACGGATAAAGTCGTACTCGAAGTTGTCGCTCCTGCGGACGGTTCATTAAAAACCGTTCATAAAGAAGAGGGCGATGTGGTTCTGAGTGACGAAGTGCTGGCAATCTTTGAAGAGGGCGCGGTGGATGCTGCGTCTTCTTCAGCGCCTGATGAAACCGAATCGGCGCCTGCTGAAACTGCAGAAGCATCTGATGATGGTGACATCATCATGAGCCCGGCTGCGCGTAAGCTGGTTGAAGAAAATGGTATTGCTCCGTCATCGATCAAGGCGACTGGCAAAGACGGTCGTGTTACCAAAGAAGATGTCGTTAATCATCTGAAGGGTGGTTCTGCGCCGGCGCCTGCCGCTGCTCCAGAACCAAAAGCAGAAGCGCCTAAGTCGGCACCTGCTGCACCTGCCGCCGCTGCACCTATGGCTGATGAAGGTGACCGCATTGAGAAACGTGTTCCTATGACTCGTCTCCGTGCAACCATCGCTCGTCGCTTAGTCGAGGCGCAACAGAACGCTGCCATGCTCACGACCTACAACGAAGTGAACATGGGCCCGGTTATGGAGCTGCGTAAAAAGTACAAAGATACTTTTGAAAAAGCGCACGGTGTGAAACTCGGTTTCATGTCTTTCTTCGTGAAAGCGGCTACTGAAGCCCTGAAGCGTTTCCCTGCGGTTAACGCATCTATCGATGGTAACGACATGGTTTACCACGGATATCAGGATATCGGTGTCGCCGTTTCTACTGAACGCGGCCTGGTTGTTCCAGTTCTGCGTGATACTGACAGCATGGGTCTGGCGGAAATTGAAAGCACTATTGGTGATTTCGGTAAGCGTGGCCGCGAAGGTAAGCTGGGTATCAATGATATGCAGGGTGGCACCTTTACCATCACAAATGGTGGTATTTTCGGGTCACTGATGTCGACGCCTATTCTGAATCCTCCTCAGACTGCTATTCTGGGAATGCACAAAATTCAGGAACGTCCGATGGCAGTGAATGGTGAAGTTGTTATTCAGCCAATGATGTATCTTGCTCTGTCATACGATCACAGAATGATCGATGGCAAAGAAGCAGTACAGTTCCTGGTAACCATTAAAGAGTTGCTCGAAGATCCAGCGCGTCTGTTGCTGGATATCTGATAGGGTTTCGGAAATTTAAGGATTTATTATGAGCAAACAATTTGATGTTGTAGTCATCGGTGGTGGTCCTGGTGGTTATGTAGCAGCTATTCGCTGTGCGCAGCTTGGTCTGAAGACTGCGTGTGTTGAAAAATGGGTCAGCAAAGAAGATAAGCCTGTGCTGGGCGGCACCTGCCTGAACGTAGGTTGTATCCCTTCAAAGGCACTTCTCGACAGCTCTCACAAATATGAAGAAGCGCACGAGAAGTTTGAATTGCACGGTATTTCTACCGGTAAGGTCTCCATCGATATCGAAAAGATGATGGCCCGCAAAGAACAGATCGTTAAAAACCTGACCATGGGTGTTGCGACGCTGTTTAAAGCAAACGGTGTAACGTCGTTTGAAGGGACAGGTAAACTGCTTGCTAACAAGCAGGTAGAGTTCACTGACCACAGCGGTAACGTTGAAGTGCTTGATGCAGAAAACGTAATTATCGCGACGGGTTCTGTGCCGGTTGAAATTCCACCAGCGCCATTGGCCGACGACGTTATTGTTGATTCAACGGGCGCGCTGGAATTTACTAAGGTGCCTAAGCGCCTTGGTGTTATTGGTGCCGGTGTTATCGGTCTTGAGCTTGGTTCTGTATGGGGTCGTCTCGGTTCAGAAGTTACGGTTCTCGAAGCGCAGGATAATTTCCTTCACCTTGTAGACCAGACGGTAGCTAAAGAAGCTAAAAAACTGTTTGGCAAGCAAGGCATGGATATTCGCGTCGGTGCACGAGTCACCGGTACGGATGTTAAGCGTAAGAAAGTGACCGTGACCTATCAGGACTCTGAAGGTGAAAAGTCAGAAGAGTTCGACAAACTGATCGTAGCGGTCGGTCGTCGTCCTTACACCGAAGGTCTGCTGTCAGGTGACTGCGGCGTTAACCTTGATGAGCGTGGTTTTATTCACGTCGACGAAACCTGTAAAACAGACGCTCCAGGAGTCTGGGCTGTGGGTGACGTAGTGCGTGGTCCTATGCTGGCTCATAAAGCGTCTGAAGAAGGCGTCATGGTTGCTGAGCGCATAGCCGGTCATAAAGCGCAGATTAATTACGACTGCATTCCTTCTGTTATTTACACGCACCCAGAAATTGCCTGGGTCGGTAAAACCGAAGATGAACTGAAAGCAAATGGCGAAAAATATAACGTTGGTATGTTCCCGTTCGCTGCTAATGGCCGGGCGATGGCTGCTGCAGATACGGATGGCTTCGTGAAGATTATCGCCGATGCTGAAACAGACCGTATTCTTGGTGCCAGTGTGATCGGCCCGAATGCTGGTGATCTTTGTCAGCAGATCGTTGTTGCTATGGAATTCGGTTCCAGCGCTGAAGACGTGGGTATGATGGTGTTCGCACACCCAACCATTTCTGAAGCTGTGCATGAAGCTGCGCTTGCGGTGAACAATCAGGCCATTCATAAGGCCAATCGTCGCCCTAAAGCCAAGTAAGCTGGTCTATCACCACAGTGTGCAGGACATAATACTAAAGCCCGGTTTACCGGGCTTTTTTTTTGTGGCTTTATTACAACCTGTCTAAACTGTAACAGCGACGGTGGATTGGCCCCTTATTTCTCTAATCAGAAAATCAGGACTATCTTTTCCACACAAGTTTCTGAAATGGCGGAACCCATACAATGTGTCTCCGTCATACAAGACCTGAACGTTAAATTGTAAGAACAGGACAAAGCGATGAACCTACACGAATATCAGGGTAAGCAGCTGTTCGCTCAGTACGGCCTGCCAGTCTCAAAAGGAGTGGCGGCAAAAACAGCGGAAGAGGCAGCTGCAGCAGCCGACACAATCGGTGGCGACCGTTGGGTCGTAAAAGCACAGGTACATGCGGGTGGTCGCGGTAAGGCCGGTGGTGTGAAACTGGTCAGCTCAAAAGAAGAGATCAGCGATTTTGCTAATCAGTGGCTGGGTAAAAACCTGGTGACCTATCAGACAGATGAAAACGGCCAGCCGGTTTCTCGCATTCTGGTGGAGTCCTGCACAGATATTGATCAGGAACTCTACCTCGGTGCCGTTGTTGATCGTTCTTCCCGTCGTGTTGTGTTCATGGCATCGACCGAAGGTGGTGTGGAGATTGAGAAAGTCGCACACGAAACACCTGAAAAAATCCTGAAAGCCGAGATTGATCCCTTAGTAGGCGCGCAGCCGTACCAGGGACGTGATCTTGCGTTCAAGCTGGGCCTTGAAGGTAAGCAGGTCAGTCAGTTTGTTAAAATCTTCCTTGGTCTGTCTAAGTTATTCCACGAAAAAGATCTGGCTCTGCTGGAAATTAACCCTCTGGTAGTTACCAATGAGGGCGACCTTCACTGCCTCGATGCGAAAATTAACATCGACAGCAATGCTGTGTATCGGCACAAAGATCTGCAGGAAATGCACGATCCTTCTCAGGAAGATGAACGTGAAGCACACGCAGCGAAATTCGAACTTAACTATGTCGCCCTTGATGGCAACATTGGTTGTATGGTGAACGGTGCTGGTCTGGCGATGGGTACCATGGATATCGTTAAGTTGCACGGTGGCCAGCCTGCGAACTTCCTGGATGTGGGCGGCGGCGCGACGAAAGAACGTGTTGTTGAAGCATTCAAAATTATTCTCTCCGACGAAAATGTCAGCGCCGTACTGATTAATATCTTCGGCGGTATTGTACGCTGCGACATGATCGCTGAAGGCGTAATCGGGGCGGTAAAAGAAGTCGGTGTAAAAGTGCCGGTGGTTGTACGTCTCGAAGGTAACAATGCAGAACTGGGTTCTAAAGTTCTGGCTGAAAGTGGTTTAAATATTATTGCAGCAACCAGCCTTGCGGATGCTGCAGAGCAAGCGGTTAAAGCTGCGGGGGGCAAATAATGAGTATTTTAATTAATAAAGATACCAAGGTTATTTGTCAGGGCTTCACTGGCTCTCAAGGTACCTTCCATTCTGAGCAGGCCATTGAATACGGCACAAAGATGGTTGGTGGTGTTACACCGGGTAAAGGTGGCACTGAGCACCTTGGTCTTCCGGTGTTTAATACTGTCGCTGAGGCGGTCGACGCTACAGGGGCTGAAGCGTCTGTGATTTATGTACCTGCGCCGTTCTGTAAGGACTCAATCCTTGAGGCGGCAAATGCCGGTATCAAACTGATCGTTTGTATTACTGAAGGCATTCCTACTCTGGATATGCTGGATGCAAAAGTTAAGTGCGATGAGCTTGGTGTGCAGCTG
This sequence comes from Thalassolituus sp. UBA2590, assembly GCF_002339775.1. Lineage (NCBI taxonomy): Bacteria > Pseudomonadati > Pseudomonadota > Gammaproteobacteria > Oceanospirillales > Oceanospirillaceae > Thalassolituus > Thalassolituus sp. UBA2590. The sequence goes on along the minus strand of NZ_DDKU01000154.1, from coordinate 4,668 downwards.
ATCGGTCCGAACTGCCCAGGGGTTATTACTCCGGGAGAATGTAAGATCGGTATTATGCCTGGTCATATTCACCTGCCAGGCAAAGTGGGTATTGTATCCCGCTCGGGTACCCTGACTTACGAAGCGGTTAAGCAAACCACTGACGAAGGTTTCGGCCAGTCGACTTGTGTTGGTATCGGTGGTGACCCGATTCCGGGCTCTAACTTCATTGATATCCTGAAAATGTTCCAGGAAGACCCTGCCACTGAAGCCATCGTAATGATTGGTGAAATTGGTGGTACTGCCGAAGAAGAAGCAGCAGCCTTCATCAAAGAGAACGTGACTAAACCTGTGGTTTCTTACATCGCAGGTGTCACTGCACCTCCTGGTAAGCGCATGGGCCATGCCGGCGCTATCATCTCGGGCGGTAAAGGCACTGCAGACGAGAAATTCGCAGCACTCAATGATGCTGGTGTAGCAACCTGTAAGAGCCTTGCTGACATCGGTAAGACACTGAAGGAACTGACTGGCTGGTAAGTATTAGCTGAAGTCAGACGATAAAAAAGCCCGCCACTGTTTAAGTCGCGGGCTTTGTTATTTTAGGGGCACCCGCGATTCTATCCCTAAGTCGAATAGGCGCTGTTAGCCGACTTTCGTATTCTGAACGAATACTTGGAGGTGGCTAATGATGTATGAAACCGATTACCGCGAAGCTCGCGACAATCCAAAGGCGTTCTGGTCTGCACAGGCAGAAAAAGTGCACTGGTTTAAAAAACCAACCAAGGTACTCAGCCAGGATGAGAATGGAACAGACCGTTGGTTTGCCGATGGTTAATTGAACACCTCTTTTCTGGCACTCGATTATCACGTTCTGAATGGCCGTGGCGATCAGGCTGCGCTTATTTACGACTCGCCTGTTACTGGTAACAAGCGCTCTTATACCTATCGTGAACTAACCGAAGAAGTGGCGCTTTTTGCAGGCGTGCTGGCTGCTCAGGGCGTAGAGAAAGGAGATCGGGTTGTTATCTATATGCCGATGGTGCCTGAAGCCGCGATTGCTATGCTGGCTTGCGCTCGTCTCGGGGCGGTTCATTCGGTGGTGTTTGGTGGATTTGCGCCCAACGAATTAGCCGTTCGCATTGATGATGCAACGCCTAAGGTGCTTGTCACAGCCTCCTGTGGAATCGAAGTCGACCGGATTATCCCTTATAAACCGATTGTGAATGATGCCTTGGCGATGGCAAGTCACCGACCTGATTCCTGTGTGGTACTGCAACGAGAGCAGCATCCTTGTGACCTGATTGCTGGTTTTGATCTGGACTGGAAAGAGGCGCTGGCGTCGGCATCACCGGCGGACTGTGTGCCTGTATTGTCGACAGATCCCCTGTATGTTCTTCATACCTCAGGGACTACCGGTAAGCCCAAAGGGGTTGTCCGCGATAATGGCGGTCATGCCGTGGCGATGCGTTATTCCATGGATTCCGTCTATAACATAGGTCCGGGGGATGTCTTTTGGGCGGCTTCGGATGTCGGCTGGGTCGTTGGGCATTCGTATATTGTGTATGCGCCTTTGATTACCGGCTGTACTACGGTCTTTTATGAAGGCAAGCCGGTTAAAACACCAGACGCTGGAGCCTTCTGGCGTGTATGTGCTGAATATAAGGTGAAGGCCTTATTTGCTGCACCAACGGCGTTTCGTGCTGTACGGAAGGAAGATCCGGAGTGTGCTCTTGCCAGGCAGTACGACCTCAGTGCATTAACAACCATTTTTATGGCTGGTGAGCGCCTGGATCCACCCACTTACGACTGGGTGGTTGGGCACCTGAAACGGCCTGTCGTGGATCATTGGTGGCAGACAGAAACTGGCTGGGCGATTGCTGGAAATCACGTGGGCTACGGTCTTGCGGAAACGAAACCCGGCTCGGTAACGCGTCCGTCTCCTGGCTTCAATGTTGAAATTCTGGATGGTCACGGCAAGCCTGTGCCTGCCGGTGAGCAGGGCAGTATTGCCATCAAATTACCCATGCCCCCGGGATGCTTGCCAACGATCTGGAACAATCACGACCGCTTTGTGGATGGTTACCTGAGTACCTTCGACGGCTACTACGTTTCGGGTGATGGCGGTTACATCGACAAGGATGGCTACCTGTTTGTTCAGGGACGAACCGATGACATCATCAATGTTGCTGGTCACCGTTTGTCTACGGGGGAGATGGAAGAAGTCGTGGCTGGCCATGAGGCGATTGCGGAATGTGCTGTTATTGGTCAGGCGAGTGACCTTAAGGGCGAAGAGCCGCTTGGCCTTCTCTTGTTGAAAGACGGCGTGACGATTGATGAAGCAACACTGGAGTCCGAAGTTATCCAGCGTGTACGTGAAAATATTGGCGCGGTTGCTAGTTTTCGTCACGCGGTTGTTGTCCAGCGTCTGCCGAAAACACGTTCAGGGAAGATTCTTCGCAAGGTGTTGCGCAATATAGCAAACAGCGAAGAGTACCAAACTCCGTCAACTATTGATGATCCGGCGTGTCTTGTCGAAATTGAGGACGTTTTATCGAAAAAAGGTTTAAGAAAATGAAACTTTGAGGAACTGATACGCGGATGCCGTATCTGAGCTTACGGTTGTTGCAAAACAACCTTTATGATTGCTCCCCCTCTACGCCGGCCTTCGGGTCGGCGTTTTTTTATTCCACTAAATAATGCCTTCTGACAGCGCGGTCGCAATGGCCTCGCCGATATCGCTGATTTCGTCCAACCAGGCTTCCTGCCAGTTTCCCCGGTATATGATGGGTTCCTGTACCCAGCGCCAACGCAGCCCTGTTGTGATGGTTTGCAAAGCACGGACAGTGCCTGTTCCATCGTGACCTGCTCGTACGATGGCGACACAGGGCAGGCCTTGTTTGTCGTCCAGTACCGGGTAATAAATACGATCAAACCAGTCTTTCATGGCCCCTGACATGTAGCCAAGGTTTTCTGGGGTCAGTAGTACGATCCCATCGGCCGTTTGAAGGTCTTCGCTGTCTGAGTCCAGTGGTGCTCTGGACGTGACCCTCAGATGAGCACCTGTGTTCTCTGCCCCAACTATAAGCCCGTCACGCAGGCGGGCCAGATTTTCAGAGGGGCAGTGCGCAATAATCAGGAGGTTCTTTGTCTGCTTATCAGCGGATTTCATATTCTCTCGACTTAAGGGGTTACGCGATATATGGGCTATTCAATATCAGGATTAACGCCGTCTTTGGGTTTAATGACTAAGACATCGCAACTGAGTTTATCGACGAGCGCTTCTGCTGTATTACCAATCAGAACACCGCTCAGACCTTCGCGACCGACAGTGCCAACGACGACGAGATCGGCTTCAATCTCTGCGGCCACATCCGGCACGACTTGTTCAGCATCACCTTCAAGTACGTGGACATGATCTTCAGCGACGTTGAACTTTTCGGCCCAGCGAGCTGTTGCCTCTTTATGCTGGTCAGTAATGTAATTCTGAATGTCTTCTGGTGGAGAAACCTCAGGCACCATGGCGAGGGCGACAGCGACCATAGGGTAAGCGTTTGCAATATGCAGGTCCGTATCAAAGTGATCAGCCAGATGCTCTGCATAAGACAAAATGTTGTCATTGATAAGAGTGTGCCCTTTGTCTGAGCTGGTGGCATCAATACTGGCGAGTATACGGTTGTGCTTCCAGGCATCGGATGATTTAACCATCATGACAGGCGCCGGGCAGTGGCGCATCAGGTTCCAGTCAGAGTGCGAGAACAGCCGATCGATCAGGCCGTGTTTCTGAGTCGACTTAATAACCAGGTCAAACTCCGTATCGCGAGCCGATTCAATGGCGGCATCGTGCAGGTGCTTCTGCCAATGAACTTCTGTATTTACGCGCAGGCCTTTGCAGCTATCTAGCTCAGTAAGCGAATCCAGCCAGAGTTGCGCCTGACGCAGGAGGGCTTGCTTCACACTACTTGCGGTCGTGTCTGCCAATTGTGAGGCCTGGTCGCTAAAGCTGTCCCAGGCTGAGGTGATTAATGTCAGGTCGGCATCAAGCGCGTTCGCCAGCCAGCATGCGCGCTGCAGGCCAGGCTGCTCTTCGTCGTGTTTATCCAGCACTACCAGAATGTGATTGATATCGAGCATGATATTCTCCTCAGCGCCGCAATGGCGTAGTCCGTTCTCTTAGTGAGCATATCGCTTTCAGGTGTCAGCGTCTTGCTCTGCCTCAAGGTAAGTAGTCTCAAGGTAAATCGCCTTAAGGTACGACCCCTATTGGCCGGTCAGGTTCTTACTTTAGTCGTCGGCACTGGCGTGCAGGAGGTCCATCAGTGCGGTAGCTGCATTGCTTTGCGTTCGATGTTTCAGGAATACGGCGCCAAGCTGTCGGCGAAGACTCGTCCCCGGCCAGTTGATTACGGTTAAAGCGTCATCATTCACCATTGATGAGGGCAGCACCGACCAGCCCATCCCGACCGAGACAAGCATCTTAATGGTTTCGAGATAGTTGGTAGGCATGGGTGCCTTTAAGGTCAGTCCTTCGGCAGCAAAGACATTGTTTATGAGCTGATAGGTAATCGTATCTGGCTCGGGCAGTATGGCGGGCTCGGACGACAGATCCTGAAGTGAGACCTGAGGGATACCAGCCAGCCGATGATTGGCTGCACAGACGCACACCATGTCGTCTTGCCAGAGAGGGATGGC
>NZ_DDKU01000022.1:0-9900 GCF_002339775.1 Thalassolituus sp. UBA2590 | reverse complement strand
GCATTGGCGCAGCACTCGCTGGCGAAGCGGACCACGACGCCGGCAATCTGATTCTGCATGCCGAGCAGGTATTATCTGGCGCAAAACAGATCGGTCAGAACAGCTATGTTATCTACAGCGCCCACTCAGCCGAGGACCGGATTCGCGGAGGTCTGGAGAAGGCGATCTATCATGCGTTGGATAACCGCCAGATATCCATGGAATACCAGCCGCAAATGAGTATGGATGGGCAGCGCCTTTATGGCGTAGAGGCGCTGATGCGCTGGAATCACCCGGTATTTGGTCATGTTCCTCCGGAGCAATTTATTCCGGTGCTCGAAACGACCGGACTGATTGAGAAATTCGGAATGTGGGCTCTCGAATGTGCATGCCAACAGTTTCGTCAGTGGCTGGATGATGGACTTATGCCCGGCGATGCCAGAGTGTCGGTGAACCTGACTTCGCGACAATTCTTTCAGCCAGATCTTGCTGATCAGGTGCTTGGTATTCTTGATGAGGTTGGACTTGCAGGTAAACACCTTACGCTCGAAATTACAGAAGCCATGATCATGGAAGGTAACGACCGCACGGCAGATACGCTTGCGCGTTTACGGTTTGAAAATATCGCAATTGCTATCGATGACTTTGGCACAGGGTACTCATCGTTCGCCAGCCTGCGTACGCTGCCCGTTGATTACCTGAAAATTGACCGCGATTTTGTTAAGTCTGTGGGGATAAATAACGACGATGATGCGATTGCGGGCTCCATTATTCACCTTGCTCACAGCCTGAAGCTCAAAGTAATCGCAGAAGGGGTCGAGCAGGTATCGACGCAATCACGACTGGCAGGTCTGGGTTGCGACGAATGTCAGGGGTATCTGTTTTCAAAACCGCTCGCTGCTGAGAGAGTGCCTGAATTTGTAGCCCGGTGCGCCTGACAATACAGAACTGCATCGCTATCATAGGCGCTGATTTTTTAGCGACGGGATTTTTCTGTGAAGCTCTCCATGATAGTGGCGGTTGCCGAAAATGGTGTCATCGGACGCAATAACGCATTGCCCTGGTATCTGCCGAATGACCTCAAGTACTTCAAGCAAACCACGATGGGTAAGCCTGTCATCATGGGGAGAAAGACTTACGAGAGTATCGGTAAGCCACTTCCCGGTCGCACCAATATCGTGATTACCCGGCAGGCCGACTACCAGCCTGAAGGTGTTAAGGTCGTGAGCAGCGTTGAAGCTGCAAGAGAACTGGCGGAGAGCGTATGCCTGATTGATGGCCAGGAAGAAGCCATGATCATGGGGGGCGCAGAAATTTACGCACTGGCACTGCCTCATACCGATCGCCTGTATCTGACCGAGGTTCATGCAGACGTTGAGGGGGATGCTTTCTTTCCTGAGTACGACAAAAGCTTGTGGCAGGAAGTTGCTCGCGAAGATTTCGCCGCCGAAGGCCCTAATCCATACAACTACAGCTTTGTTGTTTACGAGGCAAAGGCCTGACAGAGACCGGGCTCGCCCAGACTCTGACGCTCTTTGATTGCTTCCAGAGTCGCTGACAGTTCTGTGCGCCAGTCGGGTGGATAAATACCTAAATCGGGTAGCTTCTGCGATACCAGGGCAGAATTGTGTGGTCTCATTGCGCCCGAACCCGGCGGGTTAATCGTTTCTGGTAACAGACGGCAGCGACGGTCGACTAACCCTAACTCGTTGGCCTGACGTAGCATCTCACCTGCAAAAATATAAGTGCTCGCAGTTGGCGTACCGGCGAAATGGTATCGCCCTCTGGCAATACGCCCCTGTTCAGCCAGACTGGCAATTTCTACCATGGTTTCGGCTAACGAGACAGCGGGTGTCGGAGAAACATAGGCGTCGCTTGCCACATTGATCTTGAGGGACTTCTGAGCACTGTTCAACATGTAACAAAGTGGATTTTTACCATACTGACTGAACAGCCAACCCGTACGGATGACGACGGCTCTATCGCAGCTTTCCATTACTGACTGCTCTCCGGCCAGTTTACTTCGCCCATATTCTGATAAAGGGCAGGGTAAGGCACTTTCAGAGTAGGCATCAGCCATCCAGCCAGAGAAAACGTAGTCTGAAGACAGATGAATCAACCAGGCGCCATTGTCGTTACACCATCGGGCCAGTGTTGAGGGTGCCCTCGCATTGACTTTCCAGGCGAGTTCTCCCTGTTGCTCTGCTTTATTCATGTGGGTATAGGCAGCGCAGTTGAAGATCACTCTGGGTCTGCTGGCCTCGAGTACACGAGTCAGTAGTTTGTCGTTAGTGATGTCTAATGCGCTATGACTGAGCGCGATGATGCGGCGCCGCGATTGTTTGAGTTGTTGCTGCAAGCACTGGCCTACCTGGCCTCCCGCACCTGTGATCATCCATGTCATACCATTCTCCTTCGGTATTTGATGCGTATTGGTCTCGTCACACTACCAGACCATGAATCTACTGACAGTGACCATCGGAGACATCAGAAGCATTCTGAGAATTGCTGATATTGTCACTCTTTCCTGACTTGGAGAGGTGTGCCTATCTGGCCCTGACAATTATTTATAGTCGTGTACGTTCGTTCTTCACACACTTCCGTAAACTATCTGATTAATTCCTCTTAAAATTTGATGTCGTCAGCATTTTCGTAAAATTTCTGAAGACCATCCAGCGGGAGCCCCTTGTGTCTGAGAAAACCTACGTCTGGGATATATTTATCCGTATTTTCCACTGGGGGCTGACTGTTTGTCTGGCGGGTGCCTGGCTGACTGTCGAGCAGGGCTGGATGGATTGGCACCAGGCCTTTGGACTGACGGCTCTGGGATTGATCATTTTCCGGGTACTGTGGGGCGTGGCTGGGCCTGCGTATGCCAGATTTAGTCACTTTATCCGTTCTCCGAAATCGACTCTGGTGTATGCCCGGGATTTGCTCAGCGGAAGAGAGTTGCATTATCTCAGCCATAACCCCCTGGGTGCGTTGGCGGTGCTTGGTTTGTTAGGTCTTGTCGGATTTCAGGTTGTCTCGGGATTATTCGCTACGGATGATGTTTTGTTCGAGGGGCCCTTATTCCCGATGGTGAGTTATGACACCAGTCTGCTTCTTACTGAACTCCACGAAATTTCCTTTAATGTGCTTCTGGGCATCGTTGGCCTGCATATTCTGGCAGTACTGTTTCATCAGTTCGCGAAAAATGAAAGCTTGCTGCAGGGGATGGTGACAGGCAATAAAAAACCGGGCCGGTATGCTGACGGGCCGGTGAATAAAAAAGCCCGGGCGCCTGTGTGGACCGGGCTTTGTTCTGTGGCGTTGGCCGCCGGAGCGGTGGCGCTTTTAATCAGTCTTTGAAGTCATCGTGGCAGCCTTTACAGGTGCGGGCAGTGGCTACGAATGCTGATTTGATCGCTTTCATATCGTCGCCTTTTGCGGCGACCGCTAAGGCGGCTGCTTTTTCGCTGAAGGCATCACCAGCTGCGGTGAAGTCTTCCCATTCGTCTTCAATCACAGGCAAGGCTGATGTGGCACTGGCGTAGGTGCCAGGGCGGAAACCTTCCCATGGCATCTGACTTAATGCCGCGAGCAGATCTGCGCGGCGCGCGAAGTCTTCGCTGTCGAATTCAGCTTTACCTTTGACCATGTCACCCATGGCACCGAAATGCCATTTAACGGCTTTAAAAATGCCCTTACGGTATTCCACGGCTTCAAAAGGTTTAATATCGGCGGCTGCGTGGCCGGCGACACCCGCAAGTACGAGGGTCGCGGCAACTTTATAAAGTGGCTTCATCAGAGTTCTCCATCTCGGTAGTCGGTTGTAATGCTCAGTGTATATGAACCATCTTACGACCGACTGAGCACTTACTTTCCTTTACCCATGCCCCGGCAGAGTGAGACTCTCTGACGTTTCATGACGTTATCAGAGCTCGCGTTTTGCCTGGGTCATGTCGCTCCAGTGAGTGATGGCTTCTTTGATATCGGCCTGGTTGAAGTCTGCGCCCACGGCCTCGCATATCTCTGGCGTTAGTGCGCGCTTGCCTTTGCGTACTCCGGCCATTTTTACCAGCGCGTGGCCATATAGCTTACCTTTCACCATTAAGCGGTGTTCGAAGTAGATGTACTTCTTGTCCCAGGTCAGCAGCTTGGTGTGAATTTCGTAGCCGCTGAACAGGTTAAGCTCACGGATAAAGGTAATTTCCAGCGATGCCACTACCAGGTTGATGCGCTTCTCAAAGAGGTGTTTGAACCAACCGTTGTCACGGAAAAGGGTCCAGCGGGCACCTTCGAGAACATTCAGGTACTTGGCGTTATTCATGTGAAGGTTGTAGTCGATCTGGTGTGGCCAGACGCGCTGGCGAACGACCGAGGTTCCCTGCGCAGGAATGATTGCAGGCTCATTGCGTTTGATAATCGACTTGATGATCTGACCGAGCATGGAGATACAGCCTCATGAGTGATTCATTAGAGGCAGGCATATTACACCAGACGGTTGCCGGTGCATTGGCAAGGATGACGTTGATTGTCTTGAGTTCGGCCTGCCAGCAGGCAGGCCATCTGAATAGCCGGGTATATCAGGCGGAGGTCAGTGGGCGGTTTCGTACCCAGAGTGTAAACAGGGTCGCTGTGGCGAACATCAGCAGGCTGTACACCGATGGTGCAACAGCCATTTCGGGGCTGGCCAGAATACCGGTAACGACCATGAGAGCCAGCGTACCGTTCTGGAGGCCAACTTCGAGGCAGATCGTTCGGGCCTGGTCCTCGTGGTGAAGCAGGGCATTGCCCAGCAGGTAGCCAAGACCCATAGTAATCAGGTTCAGCAGCAGAGTGGCCGGGCCAGATGCGACTACAAAGTCGATAAGCTGAGGGCCCAGATTAATACAGATGGAGATGATAACGAGAGCCAGTACGGCGACCGAAAAGCGCGATACCCAGGGTTCCATCTTTACAGCAAAGTTGCTGGCAAAGCGGCGGATCAGCATGCCGACAATTACAGGAATAACCGTCACAACCATCAGCGTAATCCAGGTCTTGGCCAGTGGCAGCTCAAACGTCTGGTCGGCATCGCCATACTGGTGAATCGCCCAGGCGCCGAGAATCGGGATAGTAAATGGTGTGATAAAACCGATGACGGCGGTCAGCGATACTGACAAACCGACGTCGCCACGGGCAAGAAGCGTATAGAGGTTTGAAGTAGTGCCCCCGGGACAGAGTGCGAGAATAAATAAGCCGATCGCCAGAGGCCCGGTCAGCCCCGTCAATTCAATGATGCCGATAGCGATTAAAGGCAGCAATACCATCTGGCAGACAGCACCAATCACGAACGCTTTTGGCTGGGCAATCACTCGGCCAAAATCAGCTGGAGTCAGCCCCATGCCGACGCCTGCCATGATCAGAATCAGGGATATAGGAAGAGCAACCTGGGTGAGAATCTCGAACATGGGAGTTCCTGAATAAGTTGTTATTTAGCGACGAAAACTATCGCAGCAAAGGGGGGATAGCAAGGTGGAATGACTCGTGAGTTGATTATAGGTACCATGCGATTATTCGACACAATAACAGGGTTTTAAGATGGATCTGGCAGCTTTCGCAGTATCATTTCTCGGCTTTGCCATCATGTACGCAGGGATCATTATGGCCCGCAAGGTGGACAGCAAAGGATCGGCTTCGGTATTTCGAATTGGCGGTATCTTTATCGGCTTTATGATGGTGCCAATGCTGCACACGGCGCTGGGCTCCCCGCTGACGTCAGCAGAGATTTCAGGGAAGTACTTGCTGGGGATGGTCATTGCTGGCGTTATTGTCGATTTCTTCTTCGTACGGCGTCGCGGTTAAAGATGAAGCGCCGCGGCTGATAGCTAAACCCGGTAGCAGAAGACTCTTTACTTAGTCTAGCCTTGACCTGTTGGGCTTTCCGCGCCATTGTTTTGTCCTTCTCACGAATCAGATTCTAATAACAACAATGAAAATACAGTATGCAATTGGTGCGCTTATGGGCGTCGCTGTTTTGTGCCCGGTGAATGTCTCTGCCAGCCAGTACCTGGGCGTAGGTGCGGAATATGGTGTGCTCAATGAACAGTACTCAGGCGCCGAATATCCCATTCTGAACTTTGAAACCCGCTTTGGTATGGACTTCAGTGATCGCTTTTCGCTGGAAGTCGAAGGTGCCGTTCTGGGTAAAGACGACCGGGAGTTTGAAGGAGGCTGTCTGGATCAGACGGCAGTTGACCGCATTACTAACGATGTTTCTGTTGGTTGTGCTTATCTCGATAGTGTCAGTCGTCAGGCGGTGACCGTGAATTTTGTTCTGTCGCAGCCTTTTGCGAATTTTGACCTCTTCGCCGGTTTGGGTGTTGGTGCTGTTCGTACCAGTTATACTTTTACAGTCGATAGCGTCGGTGTCAGTTCGACGGAAGCCTTTCAGGAATTTGCGGCAGCAGATATTCAGCAGATACAGAATTACCTGGATTTTTTCCTTGGTGAAGGCGCTATTGATCTGCAGCTCCCGGACGATGTGTCAGAAACCTCCATTGATCTGATGTATTCGCTGGAAGGCGGCATTCTGATTGATGATACTCACCGGTTGTCGGTTACCTGGAATCCGGAATACGGCAGCGAGGAAGTCGGCAAATATGAGTATGTTGGCTTTTCTTATTCATGGCTGTTCCGTTTCGACGATTTTTAAACCGACGAAACGGTTAAGCGAATCTAGCTCTGACACCCGGGTGTCAGAGCGTTTTAAAGAACACCTTCGAGTTCCGCTGGAAGTTATATAACTTCTGCTTTTCCTGCGGTAATTCACTGACCTGCCCGGCTTTAAAACCGTGCTCAATAAACCAGTGTGCTGTTCGCGTTGTCAGAACAAAAAGGCGGTTGTAATGACGTCTTTTCGCTTCCTGTTCAATCTGCTCAAGCAGCCTTTGGCCGCGGTTACTGCCGCGATAGTCTCCATGAACAGCAACGCAGGCCAGCTCGGCTTCGTCGTCTGAGTAGGGATAAAGCGCTGCGCAGGCCGTAATTAAACCGTCGCGCTCGATGACATAAAAACGGTGAATTTCGGTTTCCAGTAATTCACGCGAACGCCGTACCAGAATGCCGTCGTCTTCTAATGGTTTCAGCAAATCAAGAATGCCTGCCACGTCATCGATGTTAGCAGCGCGCAACTGGTCATATGCATCCTGACTGATCAGGGTGCCGCTACCTTCACGGGTAAACAGTTCTTGCAGTAATGCACCGTCAGTCTGATAACTCAACATATGCACGCGCGGCACGCCCTGACGTACACACCGCAGTGCCATATCGGCCTGCCAGCGTGGGCTTCCCGACAAGGAGCTGAGAAGATCTTCAAGCTCACGGCAGGTTAAATCTTCCAGCGCAGTGCCATCTTCACCGGTTAAACCGTCGTTTTCACCAAACGCGATCAGTTTATCGGCGCGTAATGCAACGGCAGCGTGACGCGCAACATCTTCGACGCTGAGGTTGAACATCTCACCCGAGGGCGAGTAACCAGAGCAGGATAAGAGCACGACATTCTGTTGGTCTAACAGATGACTCACCGCCTGATGTTCAATACGACGGACTTCTCCTGTGTGCTGATAATCGACACCATTGATGACGCCGAGCGGCTTAGCCGTGACGAAATTACCACTGACGACGCGGATACGCGCACCATGCATCGGAGAGCCAGGAATACCGATCGACAGCCGGGATTCAATGTCTGCCTTAACCATCCCCACGGCCGCTTTTACCGCGCGCAGAGCCTCTCCGTCGGTAATGCGCAGGTCGTTATGGAACTGGCTGGTAATATCCAGACGCTCCAGAACGGCATCAATCTGTGGTCGAGCACCATGTACCAACACGAGTCGCACGCCAAGGCTGTTCAGCAGGGCAATGTCCTGAACCAAGGTATCAAAATTAGGATGCAGCAAAGCGTCGCCATCAAACATGATGACGAAGGTCTTGCCTCTGTGCGCATTGATGTACGGTGACGACTGGCGAAACCACTGTACGTATTCGGTGTTGTCGGTCAAAACGGGACTTCCTGTTCTGCGTTAGTTGGTGCAACGGGGCAGCAACGTTCGGCAGTGGGTACGGTGTAGTGATACTGAATAAACGATTCGGGCGTCTGCGCCATGGATGGCGCGGCCGAGCCTACATGGATGTATTTACGGCGTCCCGGAGAGTTATTTGGTATCACTTCTTCTCATGATTTAATCACGGGCGGGAGTGAGACAAAAGCGCTCGATCAGATTGCGCAGAATATTCACGCACGGCTCTATCTGATCCAGTGCCATAAACTCATCGACCTGATGCGCCTGATCAATACTACCCGGGCCCAGCACCACGGTTTCCATGCCCAGGTTCTGCAAAAACGGCGCCTCAGTGGCGTAGTTAACGGCCACGCTGGTGTGTCCGGTGAGGCGTTCGGCTTCTTTAATCAGTGCACTGTTTTCGCTTTCGGCAAAGGGTTCGACGCCAGGGAATAATTGCTCGAATGACATTTCTACATTGTTCTGCGCGGCAATTGGATTCATGCGCCGACGAATCTCTTCGCGTAGATCGTCATTGCTCATGCCCGGCAGAGCGCGTAAATCGAAAGCCAGTTCGCAGCTGCCACAGATACGGTTTGGGTTGTCGCCACCGTGAATACAGCCAAGGTTGAGTGTGGGAGTCTGCACCGCAAAGTGCGCATCGCGATAATTCTCGGCCAGCTCAGCGCGCAGATTTTTAAGTTCGCCCATAACTTCATGCACGGCGTCCATGGCATTAATGCCCAGCGCCGGATTGGAAGAATGTCCAGCCCGGCCTGTTACCCGGATGCTATCCATGATGATGCCTTTGTGCATGCGCACCGGTCGCAGGCTTGAAGGTTCGCCAATAACGGCATAACGACCACCGGGGCCAGTACTCTGGCTCAGTGCACGGGCGCCGCTCATTGAGCATTCTTCATCGGCGGTCGCGAGTATCATCAGCGGCTGGTGGAATGTTTTATCGCGAACCTGTTCTAACGCTTCCAGCGCAAGGGCAAAGAAGCCTTTCATATCGCAGGTGCCCAACCCGTAGAGTTTGCCGTCGCGCTCGGTCAGGGTGAATGGATCTGATGTCCACTTTTCAGGGTTGCAGGGCACAGTATCAGTATGGCCACTAAGAACCAGGCCGCCCGGTCCGCGGCCGTAGGTGGCCAGCAGGTTGAATTTCCCCGGATGGCCTTCAATCGGCATAATAGAAACTTCGAAACCGAGATCCCGGCACCAACCTGCGAGCAGGTTAATCACACCTTCATTACTTTGATCGTATTCGGGTAATACAGAGCTGATACTGTTCTCAGCGATCAGGGCCGAGAGCTTTTCGAGCGTGGAGGGCAGCGGCATGATGGCCTTATCCTTGATGATCTTAAACTGCAAAATACAGCGACATAAAACAATAGCGCGATGGCAAAAGAAATTGAACTGAAACTCAGGCTCCAGCCTGAAGATATCCCGGCGCTGGTCAGCTGGCTTGATAACGAAGCGACAGCAACGGGCCAGAAAACTCTGAATAACGATTATTTCGATACGCCTGAGCTGGCGCTGTCGGCCGCGCACTCAGCATTAAGAATACGCTCGACGACCTCTGGCTATGAACAGACATTCAAGGCTCGCAGTCAGTCCAGCAGTGGTGTTCAGGTTCGTCACGAATGGAATTGGCCTTTGCCTGAAAGGCAGCTTGATCCATCGTTGCTGGCGTTACCAGAGGTACAGGCGTGCTGGCCAGAATCGGCAGCGAGGGATCGTCTTACGACGGTGTTCAGTACTGACTTTGAACGTCGCAGCTGGCTATACACAGCTGCGGATGGCTCGGAGATTGAAGTGGTAATCGATCAGGGCAGTATTCTTGCCAACGGTCAGTCGGAACCTCTGTGTGAGTTGGAGCTTGAGTTGGTTTCAG
>NZ_DDKU01000077.1:0-21813 GCF_002339775.1 Thalassolituus sp. UBA2590 | reverse complement strand
GGCACATACCTGGCGAACGCGCTCAGCGGCCTCGCCATAGCGATACGATGGCATATCAGGAAACAGGTGGTGCTCTACCTGACGGCTCAGATGACCGCTCATGATGTGCATGACTTTAGAGCCTTCGAGGTTAGACGAACCCAGAATCTGGCGGTAGTACCACTGGCCACGGGTTTCATTCTCACATTCATCTTCGTTAAAGGTGTGCACTTCTTCGGTAAAATGGCCACAGAAGATAATGATGTTCGCCCACACGTTACGAATCAGGTTAGCGACCAGGTTACCTGCAATGATGGCAAAGAACATCGGCCAACCAAGGAAGATACCAACAATGGCTGGGTAGAATACGTAGTCGCGGAACACTGCACGTCGAATTTTCGAAAAGAAGTCTTTAATCAACTCAGCATGTGAAATAGGTAACTTGCCTTCTGGACGGCGCTTACCTATGAAGATGCGCTCACCAAACAGTTCGTGGTAAGCAACAGCCCACTGAAACGACATCATCAATACGAACAGCCGGATTGGCTGCCAGCGATAATGCTCTTTCCACTTGATATCATCGCTAAGACGCAGAGTGTCGTAACCGAAGTCACGGTCCTTGCCGATGATATTGGTGTATGTGTGGTGTTCGTAGTTATGAGTGCGTCGCCAGGACTCACCATCACAGACGTTATCCCAGTCGAATGTGCGTGAGTTGAGGTGCGGATCGTTCATCCAATCGTATTGGCCATGCATAACGTTGTGCCCAATCTCCATATTATCCAGGATTTTGGCACAGCCCAGCATTACGGCACCCACTAACCACCAGACCCAGTGGTAGAAACCTGCGACCATGACGGCCCGCCCACCCAGCTCAAGAAAACGCTGAACGCGCACGATTTTACGGATGTAATTCGCGTCTTCCTGACCTACTTTGGCCATGATGTCGTCGCGGATTTCATCCAGATCTTTATGGAATGATTCCAGTGTCTCGGCACTAGGAAGATGTGTTGTCATTATAATATTCCTCGTTAGACATCCAGAACCACATCATTGACAGGAACCGACACACATAACTGAATGTCTTCTCTGCCAGTGTCTGAGTACTGACCGGTGAGAGTGTTCAGAACTACGCCGCTTTTTTTAGTACATTTGCATTGGTGGCAGACACCTACACGGCATCCGGCCAGCGGCTTGAGTCCATTTTGCTCGGCAAGCTCAAGAAGGCTCACTGGGTTTTCAGCACTGCTCATCGCAGCAACCCCACCTTTCTCGAAGTTCACATAAGCATCTTTTGCGTCAGCGCGGTCGAGTTCAATCGGAGCCGCGCCAAAGTATTCGAACATGATATTTTCAGCAGAAACGCCCTGCTCTGCAACAACACCACGCACGAGCTGGATCATTGGCGTTGGGCCGCAGATCATGATTTTACGTTCTACGAAGTCTGGGCAGACTTCCTGAATATGCTCCGCACTGAACACGCCTTTTTCGGCACTGTTCATAAAGGTCACACGAATATTGTCGTGTTGAGCTGCAATTTTCTCGAACTCTTCTTTGAACAGCGCATTGGCTTCGTCACGAACATAGAACATAAGGTGCGCGTCGCGCTTGTCGCCGGTTGCGGCCATCTGGCTCAGCATTGAGCGGAAAGGAGTAATACCGCTACCACCAGCAATCATCAGAACTGGGTCATTGCCCGCAGGAAGGACAAAATCGCCTTCTGCTTGGGTCAGATTACAGATACCCCCCGCTGCAAATGCCTCACGCAACCAGGGGGTTACACGACCACCTTCCTGAACACGAATACTCATCTCGATCAGACCGGTTTTTCTGAAGTGTGCCGGAGCGCTCGATACAGAAAAGAAGCGAGTCTGAAGGGTACCGTTCTGTTCGGCGGTAATCTGCAGGTGCTGACCGGCTGTAAAGCCTTTCCAGCGTTTTCCGGGACGAATGACCAGTGTGTATACATCGTTAGTCTCTGGGCGTACCTGGATGACTTTTGAGCGGATCGCTTCGGTCGTCCAGCCTGGTACAGCCATCTGAATAAGAGGTTCGAGGTATGCGCTGATTTTGTTCTGCTGCGTCAGGCTCTGTGCCACCCACTCGTGGGCTTTAGAGAAGAAAGATCCTGACTGCACACTGGTTTCTGCTTGGCTCATAATTATTCTACTTTCGTAATGTGAGAATGCGCTGTCTCATCGGCTGAGATTACCCACGCAATGTTAACGAACTGTAACCTTGTGTCTATTGGCGACAGGGGCCACTTCGGATGAAGTGGAAACAGCAAAAAGCTTGTCCGTTACTTACAATTCAGTCAGCTACTGAAAATAAATCCTTATAAATCAGTATATTGGACGACTTTGTCAAAGAATGACTTGCTGCAGGTCAGCGTTACACGCGGTTATTAGTGCTTCTCAGGAAATAATGTTTTTATTCTTGTTGTGATAATGGAAACATTTTCCAAGCCACATAGGAAGAAGTTCTTATGTAAGTGTCAGGAAAATACCACATTCTGTGCCATGATTCCGGAAATGGCTTGCCGTTGTCATTTTAATGTCATCGCCGAAGGGTGTCCTGGGGCGACGCTAATCTGTCGGGGAGAAGCTCTCCTCCTACAGAATCGCTCAAGCTTCGCGTTGAGCTCCTACAGGTCCGTAGGTCAATTCGTAGGAGCGCTTCAGCCAGCTCGCCTGGCTATGCGCGATATTTCGAGGAGAAGCTCCTCTCCTTCAGAATCGCTCAAGCTTCGCGTTGAGCTCCTACAGATCGGAGGCACATAAAACCGCGGACACAAAAAAAGCGGCCCGCAGGCCGCTTCTTTAGAACAACTAATCAGATCTTAAGAGAACTGGTTAGAAGTGTTCTTAGCACCACCGGCTTTCAGAGCGTTCTCACCAGCAAAGTATTCTTTGTGGTCGTCGCCCATGTCAGAGCCAGCCATGTTCTGGTGCTTAACGCAAGCGATGCCTTGACGGATCTCTTTACGCTGTACGCCTTCAACATAACCCAGCATGCCCTGCTCACCGAAGTACTCTTTAGCCAGGTTGTCCACAGACAGTGCAGTCGTGTGGTAAGTAGGCAGAGTGATCAGGTGGTGGAATACGTTTGCTTCACGTGAAGTATCAGCCTGGAACGTCTTAACGCGAGCGTCAGCAGCAGCAGACAGTTCAGAGTCGTCGTATTCAGCAGACATCAGGTTAGAACGGTCGTAACCAGAAACGTCTTTACCTTCAGCTTCCCATGCATCGTAGGTCTGCTGACGGAAGTTCAGAGTCCAGTTGAATGATGGAGAGTTGTTGTAAACCAGTTTCGCATCTGGGTGTACTTTACGTACTTCGTCCATCATGCCTTTGATTTCGTGTACTGTAGGTACTGCAGTTTCGATCCACAGCAGGTCTGCACCAGCGTTGATAGCTTCGATACAGTCGAATACGCAACGCTCGTGGCCAGTGCCCTGACGGAACTGGTACAGACCAGAAGGCAGACGCTTAGGACGAACCAGCTTGCCGTCACGGTTCAGCAGTACGTCGCCGTTCTTAACGTCTTCAACGTTAACTTCTTCAACGTCCAGGAATGAGTTGTAAACGTCACCCTGATCGCCTTTCTCACGAACAACAGCGATTTCTTTAGTCAGGCCAGCACCTTCAGAGTCAGTACGTGCAACGATAACACCGTCGTCAACGCCCAGCTCAAGGAATGCGTAACGCAGAGCGCGCAGCTTAGCGTGGAAGTCAGCGTGTGGAACGGTCACTTTACCGTCCTGGTGACCGCACTGCTTCTCGTCAGCAACCTGGTTTTCGATCTGCAGGCAGCAAGCACCCGCTTCGATCATCTGCTTAGCCATCAGGTAAGTCGCTTCAGCGTTACCGAAACCAGCGTCGATGTCAGCAATGATTGGTACGATGTGAGTCTCGTAGTTGTCAATCTGACCCTGGATTTCTGCTTCTTTAGCAGAATCACCAGCTTCGCGAGCTGCGTCCAGGGCACGGAACAGACCACCCAGTTCACGAGCGTCAGCCTGACGCAGGAAGGTGTACAGTTCGTTAACCAGTGACGCTACAGCAGTTTTCTCGTGCATAGACTGGTCAGGCAGAGGACCGAACTCAGAACGCAGAGCTGCAACCATCCAACCAGACAGGTAGAGGTAACGACGCTTAGTAGAACCGAAGTGCTTCTTGATAGAGATCAGCTTCTGCTGACCTACAAAACCGTGCCAGCAACCCAGAGACTGAGTGTACTTAGTCTTGTCTTTGTCGAACTCTGCCATGTCTTCGCGCATGATCTTGGCAGTGTAACGAGCGATGTCCAGACCAGTTTGGAATTTGTTCTGAGCGCGCATGCGTGCTGCTGATTCTGGGTCGATAGCATCCCATGGGCTACCAGCTGCTTCTTTCAGCGCTGCTACCGCTTTGATGTCTTCTTGATAAGTTGACATAAGTCAGTCCTTAAAAGAGTGGGTTGAAAAGTTTCACGGAGCAGCGAAATTGCTGATCCGCGACTTCTGACAGAGCGAATAGTAGTGCTTTAGATCCCATAATTAAAATCAATAGTATCTATATGTACTATTTTTCCAGTGAATGGATATAAAAGGGAGTTCAGTCGTCTGCGGGCGGTAGTAAAATCGTGAAAGTTGTGCCTTCTCCGATCTCACTTTCAACGGTAATGCGTCCGTTATGTTCCTCAATGAATCCGTGGGAAAGTGACAGCCCGAGCCCTGTACCCTCTCCGACAGGTTTCGTGGTGAAGAAAGGCGTAAAGAGCAGATTGAGATGCTCTTTACTGATGCCGTGGCCGTTGTCCTGGAAACGGATCTCAATGTAACCGTTGTTGTAGGTTGTGGATATGTGAATGTCGCCGTTCTCGTCAACAGCCTGATTCGCATTAGCGATCATGTTGGTGAACACCTGGTTTAACTTTCCGAAATACCCCTTCACTTTGGGTAGCTCGCCGTAGTCGACGTGTACCTGCGCATGGTATTTGGTCTGGTTGCTGAGTATGTTTACAGCGCCGCGCACACACTCATTGATGTCGACCAGGTCCATCTCACCGCTGTCTTCCCGGGTGAAGGATTTAAGATCCGCGACGATCTGCTTGACGCGTTCAAGGCCTTCGATGGTTTCGGAGGTAAGACTCTCGAAGTCCATCAGCAGATACTCTACGTCGTACCGCGTCAGGCCTTCCCGCCACGCCTCGCGTATCTTTTCTCCATCGGCGTCGCTGTTAACCAGCTTGTCCATGGTGAATACAAACGTCTGAATATCAGACATACCTTCTGACATGGTACAGAAGTTACTGTAAATGAAACCGATGGGGTTATTGATCTCATGCGCGACACCCGCAGACAGGACACCCAGGGATGCCATCTTTTCGTTATGCAACAGAGCCTTCTGATTCTCTTGCATACTGTCATGAGCTTGCTGAAGTTTGAGGAATGAGTCATAGAGCTCGCGGGATTTATCCTCAAGCATCTGTTCTGCCTGCTTTCTCAGCGTTTTCTCTCTCAGGTAAGCAGTACGGTAATCTTCAGTCATCAGCCCCCCCGACAGTTATCACGATATGGCAGGCGCCCTCTCCGTGATGCATACATTGCGGTTGTTGTATCGTCACCTGCTCTTTGAAGTGATTGGCTGAGCCACTGATCAGGCCTTCAGCGAGATGACACAACTTACGTTGCGACCTGTAGATCATCGTCAACGTATGTCCGCCGTCTTCTTCATAAGAAAAAGACGGCAGGTTTGCATCCGGGTAAAATTTAAGTACCTCACCATGTACGATCTGATCAACCGACTTCAGAAAATCGATCAGGCCGTTACTGTTCTCGAAAAAAACCGGGAAACGAGCATAGAATTCGGTGACCATGAATTCACCAAATGTCCGAAGCAAGGTGGGTATATCCTGGCCCGTCATTTCAGAAGCTGCCCCCAACAAAGCAACCATTTCACTGTCGTCGTAGCTTTCTGACGACAGGTACATGCCATGTGATCCCGCTTTCTCAAGAAGCTGGTTCCAGCCTTCGAGGCCGAATTTTTCTTCAATCATGTCTCTGAGGATGTCGAACACTACCCCTTTCATGTCACCCTCCTATCTCTTTGGTTAAATCGCTCTGCTTTTCAACCGCCACGTCCAGTGTTCTTCCCGACCAGTTCTGCAAGTGACTCAATCTGCTTATCAACTCGCTGGTGAGCGCGTGCCCTTTGCGCAAAAGAATCATGCCTTTCTCACTGTAAGGTCCTGAGCTAACACCATTCCTTCTTCGAGTTCATCTGTCCCCAGATAAGAGGCATCCTCTGCAAGGTTTGCGGTGTCGAATGCGCCGCACTCCTCACAAAAATATTCAGCATGGCCGGTCATACCTCATATTGCTCTGGCGAACTAATTCGGCTTTTGCTTCTCATCGTCCTGGGCTGCCGCATCTCCAAACGCCATGAAATCACTCCGGGCAAGGGGAACTGATTTCAGTCTAGACAAAGCTCTGATGCATGCCCGAACCTTACGTAATATTCCCGTAAGGCCATATCTCGAATGTCACATTAGGCAGGTTGGCATTCTAATCTACCCGGCAGTCAGAGCCTCCGCAGCGGCTGCAGCGCTGGCCCAGGCCCATTGAAAATTGAATCCGCCCAGATGGCCTGTGACATCGACAACTTCACCAATAAAGTAGAGGCCAGGCACCTTACGGGACTCCATCGTCTGAGAAGACAGCTCTGTTGTATCGACTCCACCAATCGCGACTTCAGCAGTCCGGTAGCCTTCCGTGCCCGCCGGTTTGACACGCCACTGATGCAACGACTCGGCCAGAGCCTTGATGGTTTTCTTGCCCGTTTCAGCGAGAAAGCGATCTTCCAGCTGGTGATGAGCTAGCCACTGTTCAGCAAACTTCTGTGTCGTCAGGCTAGCCAGCCAGGTCTTGAGGTGGGTTTTACCTTTCTGCTGCTGGGCCTCTTTGAAGGCTTCAGTCAGGTCGATCCCCGGCAGAAGGTTGATTTCAACCGTGTCTCCCTGAGTCCAGTATGAAGAAATCTGCAGGATAGCCGGGCCACTCAAGCCCCGGTGTGTAAAGAGTAAGTCGTCATTAAACACCTGATCACCACAGGTTACAGACGCTGGTAAGGCGGTGCCCGAGAGCGCCTTACACAAAGTGCTCAACTGATCTGTAATGGTAAATGGCACCAGTGCGGCGCGCGGCGCAAACACCTGATGTCCGAATTGACGCGCAAGATCATAACCAAAGCCCGTGGCCCCCAGAGTCGGTATCGACGGCCCACCAGTGGCGACCACGAGAGAGCGGCATGAGTAGTCTTCAGTAGATGTACTCAGAGTAAAACCGCTCTCGCTCTGGGTCACCGAGTTAACTGAAGTATTCAGCTGAATTTCAGCGCCTGTCCGGTGGCACTCCTCGAGTAACATCTCGAGAATGTCCGAGGATTTGTTATCACAGAATAACTGTCCATCCTTCTTCTCATGAAATGGTATACCGTACTGACTGACCAGCTCGATAAAATCCCATTGGGTATACCTGGAGAGCGCTGACTTGCAGAAGTGTGGATTCTGGCTCAGGTAGCAGCCAGGCTCGATGTAATAATTGGTGAAATTGCATCGCCCCCCTCCCGACATCAGTATCTTCTTACCCGCCTTATTGGCGTGATCCAGTACTCTGACTGAACGTCCCTCGGCGGCAGTGCGTGCAGCACAAAATAAACCTGCTGCTCCGGCACCAATAATGATGACATCTGTGGTCGTCGACATTCTTATTCCTGCTATTGCCCTGCTGTTTGCGGCTGCTATTATGCCAGCGTTTTGTGACTCACTGGACTGCTGATATGCCCCTGATTGATCGGGAAGGATTGATAAAGGCGTCAGGCCTCGCTGAATGGCAGGCTGACATTGTACTCAGATTATTAAAAATTCCTCAGCTGACGAAAATCTATGACCGTGTTGATCGCCAGCATGGCATTGATCTTATTGAAGACGCACTGAAAGATCAGAACATCCAGTTAGATTACGATGTCGAACGATTAGCTCAGGTTATTCCCAAAAGCGGCCCTTTTATTACGGTGTCGAATCATCCCTTCGGATTCCTGGACGGCATCATTCTGCTTTTGATTATCGGCCGTATACGCCCCGAGTACCGGGTCATTGCGAACTTCCTGCTGGCCTACTTTGAGCCCTTCTCCGATCTGTTTATCACAGTGAATCCATTCGAGAACAGTGGCCCAAAGGCGATGGGGGGTACACAGAAGTCATTAGATCAGTTGAGCAAAGGGCTGGGCCTGGGGTTATTCCCGGCTGGAGAAGTATCCACCTGGTACAAAGGTCAGTCGGGTATCAAAGACAAAAGCTGGTCACTCTCCAGTATGCGGCTTATTAAGCGCGCGGATGTTCCGGTCATCCCCATCTATTTTGATAGCCAGAACAGCCTGAGCTTTCACCTGCTCGGCAAGGTACATCCGCTGATCCGTACGTTGCGGATTCCTGCTGAGTTTCTTAAGAAGCAGAATAAAACCATCCGGATGGTGATTGGTGACCCCATTCTGCCTGAACAGGTTACGCCATTATCAGATGAAGAACTCGCAGACTGGCTCAAAAACACAACTTACGGCCTTAAGGGCCTGTCCTGAGCGCCCTTCGTTGATCTCCCCTTGAGAGGAGATCAGAATAACTCGGCGTCACTACCGGCAAATGAACTGGCCAATTGAGAAAGAGTCGAGACCTCATTTTCCAGCCTCTGAATCGCTTCAGCGACTTCAGAGGTTGAGGAGAACGCCTTTTCTATGGCAGTACGAATAGAATCAAATCGCTCAGCCACTGTTTTATTCAGTGCATTCTGGCTCTCACTCGATTCCGATAACCCCGACAAATACGCATTAATCTCGTTGGAAGTGTTCAGTAACACACCGACTGCTTCATTGAATTTATTAGAGCTGTCTCGCCCGCGCGATGCCAGCTCGCTGACCTGTCGCATGGATTCCTGAGCCTGATGAGTAATGCTGAGAATGCCGCTAACTTTTTCACTTATCTCGCCACTGGAGCGATGCGTGCGCTCTGCTAACTGGCGTACTTCGTCAGCAACCACAGCGAATCCGCGACCATGCTCACCAGCCCGCGCAGCCTCAATAGCAGCATTTAACGCTAACAGGTTCGTTTGCTCTGCAACCGCCTGAATCACGGTGACAATCTCTGAAATCTCACTGCTCCGCCGGTTGAGCTCATCGATGCGAAGCCCGGTTCCGTCACCTGATCTGATACCGCAGCATTCAGATCTTCCCTCGGGAGTTGGTTGTTACTTCCAGACTAGTACCGGGGAAAGACTTTGCATGAAACTGGCAGGTGGTTTACATAACCCCTCAAAATCTGAAGGTCAGTCTTTCAGGAGACGTTTTACCGGAGCGTAAGTCCGACGATGGATAGGACACGGACCCAAAGCTTCGAGAGCCTCAAGATGCGCTTTGGTACCGTAGCCTTTGTGCTTCGCGAAGCCATAACCCGGGTACTGTTCTTCCATGTCGACCATATCACGGTCACGTTGAACTTTGGCCAACACAGAAGCTGCTGAGATTGCTGCAACTCTGGCATCCCCCTTGATCAGGGCGGTAGCAGGTATGTTTAAATCAGGCAGCTTATTACCATCGATCAGAGCGTGGTCGCACGGAACACGCAACCCTTCGACAGCGCGCGTCATAGCCAGCATCCGGGCATTGAGGATGTTGATGCTATCAATCTCTTCGACCGATGCGCTGGCAATACAGAAGTCGACGGCTTTTTCACGAATTTCGTCGAACAGTCGCTCGCGCTTTTTCTCGGTCAGTTTTTTCGAGTCTGTGAGTTCAGGAATCGGCTTATCGGGATCAAGGATCACAGCGGCAGCTACGACGTCACCGCAAAGCGGACCAGCACCCGCCTCATCAACGCCACAGTAGATCAGCCCCCCGCGAATAAGACCGGCTTCTTCTTCGGTTATTTCTGGCTCGGTTATTTCTGGCTCGATCATCTCTGAATCAGCCACTTCTGGCTTGCTGATGTCAGTCATCTGGCTTTCAACAGCTGGCTGATGGCTTCAGCAGCTTCTTCATCTGCGTTTCGCTGAAGCTGACGATGGATAAACTGGAAGGTTTCCTGCAGTTGATGCACGGTGTCGTTATCTTCAAGTCGCTCTGCAAGCGCCGCCGCCAGCTTTTCTGGCTGAGCATCATGCTGCAGCAATTCAGGGACAACCTCCCGGCCCGCAAGCAGGTTTGGGAGAGAGATAAACTCCTGTGTCACCATACGCTTGAGAATCCAGTAAGTCAGCGGTGCCAGACGGTAGCTGACTACCATAGGCCGCTTCATCAGCATGGCTTCTAAGGTCGCGGTTCCTGAGGCCAGAAGGATCACGTCGGCAGCCGCCATACAGGTTTGCGACTGACCAAGAATAATTTTTACCGGCAACACTTCCGGGTATTCATTCACCAGCTGCTCGACCTGATCACGACGCTCAACACCAGGGACAGGAATAATAAACCTGAGGTCCGGATCTTTTTTCAGCATCAGGCTTGCCGTATCCAGAAACAGCTTACCCAAACGCGAGACTTCACTGCCCCGACTACCTGGCATCAGGCAGACGGTTTTCTTATTCAGTTCCAGGCCGAGATTTTCTCTGGCGGGTGTTTTGGGCGTCTCGAATGGAATTTTGTCTGCCAGATGGTGGCCAACAAAACGTACCGGTACTTTGTGGTTCTCATAAAATCGCGCCTCGAAAGGAAAAAGTGTCAACATCAGGTCGACGGCTTTTTCAATCTTGAGAACACGCTTCTGGCGCCAGGCCCAGACGGAAGGACTGACGTAATGAACGGTTTTAATCCCTGCAGCGCGAAGCTGCTGTTCGAGCCCCAGATTAAAATCAGGCGCGTCGATACCGATAAACACATCGGGCGGGTTCGCAATCCAGTCACGGACGAGTTTCTTGCGTACGTTGATCAACTCAAACAGGCGGCCGAGCACTTCGACCAGGCCCATCACAGAGAGACGCTCCATCGGCACAAAGCTGACCATACCTTCGCTTTGCATCATTGGGCCACCGATGCCTTCAAACGTCGCTTCTGGGTATTTTTCCTTCAACGAGCGGATAAGACCGGCGCCCAGCATATCTCCGGAAGTCTCTCCGGCCACCAACGCGATTCGCATATCAGCGGATAATCCCTCGACTGGCAGCTTCGATACTTTCGAGCAGCATGGCTACGCCAGCATCCTCTGCTGCCACAGGCGCAAGCGCTTCTTTGGCTTCTGCCAGAGTCAGGTTCTGACGATAGATCGTCTTATAGGCTGCACGGATACGCATGATGCTATCTTTTTCGAAGCCGCGACGCTTCAGGCCTTCACTGTTAATGCCATGAGGTTGCGCCGGATACCCCTGCGCCATCACAAACGCTGGAATGTCCTTCAGAACGACAGTCCCTGCACCGCACATGGCATGGGCGCCAATCATGCAGAACTGGTGAACCTGAGTTGAGCCACCAAGAATCGCCCAGTCACCGACATGGACATGACCCGCTACGTTAGTGTCGTTGGCCAGAATGCAGTGATCACCAATCACCGCATCGTGAGCGACGTGAACATTCACCATAAAGAGGTTGTCGCTACCAACAATGGTGGTGCCTTTATCCTGAACCGTACCACGATGGAAAGTACAGGCCTCGCGGATAACGTTGTTGTCACCGATCACCAGAGTCGTCGGCTCGCCAGCGTACTTTTTATCCTGACACTCTTCACCGATAGTTGAGAACTGGAAAATACGGTTGTTCTTACCGATCGTCGTTGGGCCTTTGATAACTACGTGAGGACCAACAACGGTTCCTTCACCGATCTCGACGTCCGGACCAACAATAGAGAAAGGACCGATTTCCACACCCTCTGCAATTTTCGCAGCAGGATCGATCACAGCTCTTGGGTCAATCATGCCACCTCCAGAGTATGTTCAGCGCAAATAATGTGAGCACAGCAGACAACCTCACCATCCACTTCAGCCTTGCAGTCAAACTTCCAGATACCTCGACGGCGGCTGACGAATGCTGCTTTCAGAATCAGCTGATCACCGGGCATAACAGGACGCTTAAAACGCACATTGTCTGAGCCGGCAAAATAGAAAATGGTATTCGGATCACGGGCTTCACCGATCATCATCATGCCCAGATAGCCTGCCGCCTGAGCAAGAGCCTCAAGCGTCAGTACACCTGGCATCACCGGGTGGCCTGGAAAGTGACCGTTAAAGAAGTTCTCATTTATGGAGACGTTCTTCAGTGCCTCAATATTGGAGTTTTCTTCTGGGTCAGTTGCGCAGGACAAAATTCTGTCCAGCAGCAGGAAGGGATACCGGTGAGGCATCACCCGCTGAATCTGTTCAATGGTTGCACCGGACATGCATCAGTCCTTCAGTTGTTTTTCTAAGTCTTTAATACGCCTTGCCATACTGTCTAACTGACGGAAGCGGGTCGCCGCTTTACGCCAGTCATTAATCGGCATCTGCGCAGTCCCGGTGGCATAGCCACCCGGAGTGTTAATCGATTTACTGATGACGGTTTTCGGGGCAACAAAAACGCCGTCGCAAAGCTCGAGATGACCTGCAACACCAGCATTTCCCGCCAGCGTGCAATGCTTGCCAAGCTTAGTGCTGCCAGCAACACCGGCCTGAGCTGCCATCGCGGTCCCATCACCCAGTTCAACGTTATGAGCGATCTGTACGTGATTATCGAGGATGACGTTATCACCGATCACCGTGTCGCCCAGCGCACCGCGGTCGACACAACTGTTGGCTCCGATTTCGACATCGTTGCCAATGCGCACGCCACCCAGCTGCATGATTTTGACCCAACGCCCTTTGTCAGGCGCAAAACCGAAACCATCAGCGCCGATCACAGTTCCGGAGTGGATTCTCACCCGCTCTCCGAGAGTAACGTCGTGATAGAGCGTGACGTTGGCATTAAGGTGGCATCCACCACCCAACATACAATGATCACCAATCACCGTACCCGCACCGATTTCACAATCGTCGCCGATAATCGCGTCTTCGCCAATTACGACATTAGCCGCAATCCGACATCCCGCACCTACTTTTGCCGACTCTGAGATCACCGCGGTCGGATGAACGCCAGAGGCAGTACGTGGGCGGTTATCGAATAACTGAGTAGCTAGGGCAAACGCCAGGTAGGGATTGTCACAGACAAGAGCACTGCCTGGGACTAGTTCTGCATCGGCATCACGAACGATAACCGCACTCGCCGCAGAATCTGCAAGCTGCTTGCGGTAACTTTC
Source organism: Thalassolituus sp. UBA2590 (assembly GCF_002339775.1). Classification (NCBI taxonomy): domain Bacteria; kingdom Pseudomonadati; phylum Pseudomonadota; class Gammaproteobacteria; order Oceanospirillales; family Oceanospirillaceae; genus Thalassolituus; species Thalassolituus sp. UBA2590. The sequence goes on along the minus strand of NZ_DDKU01000077.1, from coordinate 8,550 downwards.
GTTGGCCAGAAAAGCAATTTCACCGGAGGATGCTTCCTTTAAGGTCGCAACTCCGGTGATCTGCTGATTACCGTCACCACGAAGCTCTGCTCCGAGGTGATCGGCCAATTCAGATAGACTGATCTGCACGGGAGGATCGTCCGTTATTATTTCTCAGCGTTAAGACGTTCCAGCAGCAGTTTGGTGATATCTGCTTTTGGAGACTTGTAGATGGCTGCCTGAGCATTCAGAACAACGTCGTAGCCCTCTTTGTCGATCAGCTCTTTCAGGGTTTTTTCCAGGCTCGGAAGCTGCTTCTGGAAAAGTTCCTGACGCCACTTCTGTTCCAGCTTCTGCAGTTTATTGCCGTAGAACTGGTATTCCTGACCCTTGGTCTCAAATTCATTTTTGATTGCACGAGCTTCTTCGTCACTCATGAAATCTTTTTCTTTTTCGATTTTTTTCTGAAGTTCAGTCAGACTTTCCTGAAGACCTTTCAGTTTATCGATATCAGCTTTGTTAGCTTTCTCGAATTCTTTCAACGCTTCCTGTGTCGCATCAGAAAGGAACAACGCCCGCTCCATGTCGACGACAGCGACTTTGGTTGCCTCGGCTGCGACCGCTACGTTGATGGTTGCTGCTGCAATGAGTGCCATTATCCAGCGCATTCTGTTCTCCTTTTATAATGATTGTCGTCAGAATACCTGACCCAGTGTAAATTCAAAGCCTTCTGTTCTATCCCCACGCTGTTCGTTCAGTGGGAATGAGTAAGTAAATGTCAGAGGTCCGATTGCCGTTATCCACGTCAAGCCAACACCTGTGCTGTAACGAAGCTCTTCAAACTGCAGGCCTTCATCACAGAATGGGTGTGAATTAAAGCTTGGCAGGTCAATATCAGAGGGCACATAACATTCACTGCTGAAGGTATTACCCGCATCCAGGAAGACAACACTACGTACGGAGCTGCGGTCCTCGATGAACGGGGTTGGGAAAATCAGTTCCAGACTACCTTCCACCAGCATGTTACCGCCTAAGGCGCGCTCGGTTTCACGGAAGAAAGGTGCCGTTACAACGGCGCCAGAGCTGTCCGTCTCGTAAGATGGAACGTAGCCAGCACTGTTAGAAATTGCTGTTGCTCCACCATCGGCGTCTTTGATGTAAATAACCTGAGGCGCACTGTCGCTGGTCAGTGGTCGGCCTAACTCGTCCGTCTCATACACGACATTGCCAGCTGCATCGGTCTCAGCCAGGCTGACGGGTACGTACTCAGGCAAGCCTTTTGGTCCGAGGCTGTTGATCTGATAGCCACGCACAGCACCAATACCACCGGAACGGAAGTTTTTGAAGAACGGCAGACGCTCGAGGTCACCGAAGCCATCGCCATATCCCAGGTCAGTTCTCAGACGCAAGCTCCACTCGGTTGCCAGCGGGAAGTAGTAGTTCGACGTATAGCTGGTCTTGTAATACGTCAGGTCACTGCCCGGCACAGATATATCGGCTTTTACCTTATGCTCCATACCATCGGTCGGGAACAGACCGCGGTTGAGGGAGCTGTAACGCCAGCTGAGGCCAAGTGTGTATTCATCGAACACATCACCTTCTGAGTCGATAAAGTCAGTAATTTCAGCAGGAACCGTCACCCCTTCAAACATTTCGGTATTGGCATAACCGACCGAGAACGACAAACGCTGGCGGCGAGAAATCGGATACCCGAAGGTTACGTTACCGCCATAAGTGTTGGTCTGGTAATCGCTTACCGTACTCAGACTTTCGAAGTCGGTTTCACGATAGAAGAAGTTAAAGCCACGGCTGACGCCATCGACGGTGTAATACGGGTTCAGGTACGAGAAGTTATAAGACTCAACCGTATCCGTCTTCTGCACTCCGAGAGACATACGGTTACCACTGCCCATAAAGTTATTCTGGCTGACGCTGGCACCGAGGATCATGCCTGAACCCGCGGCATAACCGATGTTAAAGTTCAGACTGCCGCTCAATTGCTCTTCGACCGTATAGTTAACATCGATCAGGTCATCGGTTCCCGGAACCGCTGGAGTTTCCACGTTAACTGTTTTGAAGAAGCCCAGCTGATTCAGGCGATTTTTACCGGCTTCAATTTTCTCGGTAGATGCCCAGCCGCCTTCCATCTGAATCATCTCACGACGCAGCACTTCATCACGGGTTCCGTCGTTACCTGAGAACTGCACGCTACGCACGTAGGTACGCTTACCAGGCTCAACGTAGAAGGTCATGTCGACCAGGCGCTCTTCGTCATCGATTTTTGGAATACCGTTCACTTTAGCGAAGGTGTAGCCGTCGTTGCCGAGACGCTTAGTCATCAGGTCACTGGTGAACGTAACCCGTCGGCGTGAGAACACATCACCTTCTTTCACCATGTACAGGCGAGTCAGTTCGTCTTCATCAACGACCAGATCACCTGCGAGTTTTACATCGCGGATATTGTAGAGCTCACCTTCCGACACACTGACGGTGATGTAGACACCACGTTTATCGGGAGAGACCGACACCTGAGTTGATTCGATATTGAAGCGAATATAACCACGATCGAGATAGTAGGAGCGCAGTGTTTCGAGATCACCGGCCAGCTTCTCGCGGCTGTATTTATTGTCGCTGGAGTACCATGACCAGAAGTTCGTGCTCTGCAAAGCCAGCGGGCCCAGCAGTTCCTCATCCGGGAAAATTTCGTTACCGACAATATTGATGTGCTCAATAGTCGCAACGTTGCCTTCGTCGACATTAATTTTCAGTGCCACCCGGTTGCGCGGCAGAGGTTCTACGTCAGTAATAATACCGGCGTCGTAACGGCCCTGAGCAACGTACTGTCGCTCCAGCTCGAGTGAAATTCGTTCAAGGGTTGAGCGTTTGAAGACAAGGCCTTCGGCCAGCCCACTCTGCTTCAGACCATCCATCAGTGCTTCTGTCTGAATCGCTTTGTTGCCTTCAATTTCGATAGAGGTAATGGTCGGCAGCTCGACCATGCGTACAACAAGCACATTACCGTCGCGGTACAGCTCGATATCTTCAAAGAAACCTTCACGGAACAGTGCACGCGTCGCCTCAGCGATACGTGCGTCGTCCACAGTATCGCCCGTTGCAATCGGGAACGCCGAGAATACGGTACCTGCCGAGACCCGCTGAAGCCCTTCAAGGCGAATATCTTCAACGGTGAAGGAGGCAGCATGGAGTGAGGCAGACAAGAGCCAGAGGGATATAACCGACAGCAGAAAACGCATGTAAATAAAAACCCAGTCGCCACCTCCTCAGAGGCGGCTTATATCATTGTAGAAAGCGACAATCATCAGCATGAGCAACAACATCATGCCTACTTTTACCGCAGCGATCTGAACAGACTCTGGCAGTGGTTTACCACGAATCAGCTCAGCCGTATAAAACAAAATGTGACCACCGTCGAGCATGGGCACAGGTAACAGGTTAAGTACGCCCAGCGACACACTCAGCAGCGCCAGAAAGTTAACAAAAACAATAAGGCCGCCCGACGCAGAATCGCCGGCTACTTTAGCAATGGTGATGGGGCCGCTCAAGTTCTTTACGGAGACATCGCCCATCAGCATTTTCCACAAGGAGTCCAGCGTCAGTACGATCAGGCTCCAGGTTTTGTCGACACCCATCACAAATGCCTTCACAGGGCCCGGGTGAACTTCTCTCACCCAGTCATCCGGCGCAACCGGAGCAACCGGCATCACACCAATACGGCCAATGACTTCGCCGCTCTCCAGGGTGATACTCTGTGGCCAGGCTTCGACTTCAATAATCTCACCGGCGCGATCCACTTCAACACGTACCGACGTGCCCGCTGAATTACGAATCAGGGTCACCCAGTCCTGCCAGTTGGCGATCTCCTCACCATTCGCAGCAATCAAAGTATCACCGGCCTGAAGCCCCGCAGCCTCTGCTGCCGAGTCTTCCATTACCTGAGAAATTTCCAGCGGAATCTCTGGCATCCGCGGTGTAATACCCAATTTGCTCAGAGGGTCTGGCCCTTCTTCTTCACTTAACCAGCGGTTAAGCGGCAGGCTCAACTCAACCGGGCGTCCGTCACGAATGACTTCCAGGCTGACGGTGCGCGTCTCTCCCAGAAAGGACAACAGTTCCCAGCTGACGTCCTGCCACGACTGAGTACTCTCACCATCAATCGCACTCAGTTCGTCACCCGGCAGTACCCCTGCGATTGCAGCGGGCGAACCCTCAGCAATGACAGACGCTACCGGGATAAACTGCTTTGAGCCAGCCCAGAAAAGTAAGGTATAGACAAGTATTGCGAAGAGGAAATTAGCAATCGGACCCGCTGATGCAATCGCAATCCGCGCCCATGGAGACTTACTGTTAAATTCCTGATCACGTAAATGCTCAGCAACCGGAGCTTCCCGGCTATCCAGCATTTTGACATAACCGCCCAATGGGATAGGCGCCAGAGAGTACTCGGTGCCGTGGCGATCTTTCACAGAGAACAGAGGTTTACCAAAGCCAACAGAGAATCTGAGCACCTGAACCCCAGCCCGGCGAGCAACCCAGAAGTGACCATATTCATGAATAACCACCAGAATACTGATCGCTATGATGAAATATAACAGCGTCAAAGGCTCTCCTCCTGAAGAAAACTTTCAGCGGTTGCTCGCGCCCAGCTGTCCGCCGACAGCACAGCATCCAGCGAATCGGCGCTCACTACAGAGTGCTGATCCATCACCTTTTTAATCAACGCAGGAATCGTCGTAAACCGGATGTCTTCGCGCAGGAAAGCCGCTACAGCGACTTCATTCGCTGCATTCAGTACCGCAGGCATGGTACCGCCTTGCGCAAAAGCTATCCTGGCGAGAGCCAGACAAGGAAAATTCTCTTCGTCCGGCGCTTCAAAGTTGAGTCGCGCGATATCAAAAAGATTCAGTGACTCGACGCCAGCCTCAATACGCTCTGGCCAGGCCATACCATATGCAATCGGGGTGCGCATATCTGGCTGACCTAACTGCGCCAACACTGAACCATCGCAATACTGAACCATCGAGTGAATAACGCTTTCCGGGTGAACGACGACTTCTACATCGTCAGCGGCACAGTTAAACAGGAAACAAGCTTCGATTAACTCGAGGCCCTTATTCATCAGGGTGGCAGAGTCGACTGATATTTTGGCACCCATCGACCAGTTCGGGTGAGCAACGGCCTGAGAAGGCGTTACATCGTTCAGTTCAGAAGACTGACGTCCGCGGAAAGGCCCGCCGGATGCTGTCAGCAATATCTTACGAATCCCACTCGCATCCAGACGACCTGCATAGTCAGCCGGCATAGACTGGAAGATGGCGTTATGTTCACTATCGATTGGAAGTAACTCTGCGCCGCCCTTCTTCACTGCCTCCAGGAATAAGGGGCCAGCCATGACCAGACTTTCTTTGTTCGCCAGAAGAACCCTCTTGCCCGCATTCGCACCAGCAAGAGTAGGCAAAAGCCCGGCAGCACCAACAATTGCTGCCATGACCTGATCAACACGCTCATCAGAAGCAACCTGAACCAGTGCATCCTCCCCATTCAGTACTTCGGTGACACAGTCCTCTGGCAACTGTTCGCGCAATTGAGCTGCCGCACTGGCATCCGCCATCACCGCATAACGCGGTGAAAACTCAGCAATCTGTCCGGCCATCTCTGCCACACGCGTCGCCGCAGTCAGAGCGTACACACGATATTTTTCAGGGTGACGACGTACCACATCTAAGGTACTGCAACCGATAGAGCCCGTAGAACCCAGCACGGTAATCCACTGCGTCATACAGCGAGGCCCCAATTGAGCAACATCATCATAAACGCAAATACGGGCACAGCCGCCGCCATGCTATCAATCCGATCCATCACACCACCGTGTCCCGGTAGCAGCGATGAGCTGTCTTTGATACCACGATGTCGCTTCATCATACTTTCAACCAGATCTCCCAACACAGAGATCACAGTGGTCGCAGCAGTAATGACAAAAATCTTCACAACATCTTCTGTCGTCAGAGGTTGCAGCCACAGATCCAGACCGACACAGGTTACTGCAGCCAGGAAGATGGTTGTGGCAAAGCCGCCCCAGAAACCAGCCCATGACTTCCCGGGGCTCACGTGTGGCGCCAGCTTGCTGTTGCCCCACTTACGACCTGCAAAGTAGGCTCCTGTATCAGCCCCCCAGACCACCAGCATGACATAGATGATCAGCAGAGAGCTGTGTGGCTCTTCTTTCAGGTGCATAAAGCCTACCCACATAGGGATAAGTACACACAAACCGAGGAAGGCTCTGATCACACGAGCATTCCAGATGTCGGTACCACCCGGGTAACGCTTCACCAGAGCAAAAGCGACCGTCCACCATAAGGTGCCGGCAGCAAGAAACCAGATTTTCCACTCTGGGTTGATGCGGAGAAATCGGGCACTGATGTAGAGGCAGACAAATACGAAGAAGGCGTAGAGAATACGGCTCCAGTTTTTTTTGTAGCCCGCGATATTCGCCCACTCCCATGCACCGATACTGCAGATCGCTGCGATGAAAAATGCGAAAGGCTTGAGCGGCAGGAAGAAGATACCCACAATCATTACCGGAGCGAGTATCAATGCCGTTATAACGCGCTGCTTAGTCACCGTTCTTGGCTTCCTTTAACTGATCATCAGTCCGCCCGAAGCGCCGCGTCCGGCTGGCAAAGGCGTCTAATGCTTTTTTATATTCTTCTTCTTTGAAATCAGGCCAGAGTACGTCTGAAAAATAGAACTCAGCATAAGCCGTCTGCCACAACATAAAGTTGCTGATACGCTGCTCTCCACCGGTACGGATCATCAGATCCGGCGCTGGGAACTCGCTTAGCCAGGTGTATTGGTGCAAACTGTGCTCAGTGATATCTTCGGGCTGCATCCGACCTGCTTTTACTTCCTCGGCCATACGACGCGCCGCCTGAGCGATGTCCCACTGCCCGCCATAGTTCGCCGCTACCACCAGCGTCATACCATCGTTAGACTGAGTCATTGCTTCAGATTCGGCCACCAGGCCCTGGATTTTTTCAGAAAAAGCGGAGAGGTCGCCCATGATTTTCAGGCGGATATTATTCTTGTGAAGCTTTTTTACTTCCCGTTGCAGGGCTGCAATAAACAGCTGCATAAGTGCACTGACCTCCTGCTCAGGGCGGCGCCAGTTCTCGCTGCTGAATGCAAACAGAGTGAGCACCTCAACCCCTGCTTTCGCAGATGTCTCAACGACTGCTCTGACCGCATCTACGCCAGCTTTATGCCCTGCGACGCCTGGCATAAACCGCTTTTTCGCCCAGCGGTTATTGCCATCCATAATTATGGCTACATGGCGAGGCACACTTCCCTGTGCGGCACTGGAGTCATCAATACTCGTGGACATGTCCGATCAGACCTTCATCAGGTCTTTTTCTTTCTCTGCGAGCAAGTCATCCACCTGACCGATAAATTTATCCGTCAGTTTCTGGATAGCATCTTCTGCGCCGCGTGACTCGTCTTCAGTAATTTCTTTCTCTTTCAGGAGGTCTTTCACACTGCCGTTTGCATCACGGCGGATGTTACGCACAGAGACGCGACCTTTTTCAGCTTCAGCGCGAGCTTGTTTGATGTAGTCTTTACGGGTTTCTTCTGTCAGCGCAGGCATCGGGAGACGGATAGTATCGCCGTTAGTTGCCGGGTTAAGACCCAGGTCAGATTTCAGAATGGCTTTCTCTATCTGGGGTACCAGGTTCTTTTCCCAAGGGTTGATTGCAAGGCTACGACCGTCTTCAACAATAACGTTTGCAACCTGATTTATCGGTGTCGGTGTACCGTAATAATCAATCATCACACTATCAAGAATCGCAGGGTTAGCACGACCAGTACGAACCTTCTTAAATGCTTCTACCAGAGCTGCAACGCTCTTGCTCATACGATCTTCAGCGTCTTTCTGGATTTCATTAATCATGCTTTTTCTCCACTTACAATCAGGGTTCCGTGATCGCCACCAGTCATCAGGCGACCCAGTACTCCCGTATCATTCATATTGTACACACGCAGTGGCATGTCATGATCCTGCGCCAGAACGATTGCAGTCAGGTCCATCACACCCAGTTGTTTTTCAAGGACTTCGCTGTACGTCAGCAAGTCGTACTTCTCGGCAGTCGGGTCCTTCTTCGGATCGGCAGTATACACGCCATCGACATTCGTCGCTTTCAGAACCAGATCTGCATTGATTTCGATACCACGCAGACACGCAGCAGAGTCGGTCGTAAAGAAAGGATTACCGGTACCGGCAGAGAAGATAACAACATCGCCCTGATTCAGGGCACGGATCGCACTACGGCGATCGTAGTGATCAACGACACCACTCATCGGAATCGCCGACATAACACGGGTCGGCATATTAGAGCGTTCGAGGGCATCACGCATCGCCAGAGCGTTCATCACAGTGGCCAGCATACCCATATGGTCACCAGCGACACGATCCAGACCAGCCTCGCTGAGTGCCTTACCACGGAACAGGTTGCCACCACCAATCACAAGACCTACCTGAACTCCCAGACCACGAAGCTG
>NZ_DDKU01000032.1:0-2689 GCF_002339775.1 Thalassolituus sp. UBA2590 | reverse complement strand
TGTTTAATTAGTGTTAACAGGCCCTAGTCTTGCTGTCTTTGATGAGATAGCTGCTGAATGAATAAAAATGACCATCGGGTAAGGATGCGCCTCCCGTTGTGTACATGGAGAACACATGAAAAAGCTGTTGGCGTTTCTGCAAAATAAGTGGGTCGTCGGAATTATCGGGCTCACGGCTCTGTCGTTGCTGATCTGGTTTGGTGCTGAATTTATCAAGTTCGGCGCAGATAATATGACGCTTAGCCCGATGACCCGGGCGATTATTATCGGATTTTTCTGGTTGTTCTGGCTGACCTGGAATGTCAGTCAATGGCTGGTTGAGCGTCGACAGAATAAAGAGTTGCTGGGCGAAATAGAGTCATCACAGCAGAAAGGTAACGACGTTGTTGACCCTGATCAGGAGCGCAGTCAGGAAGAGCTGGCACAGATGGCAACCCGCTTCCGTGATGCTCTGGCGACGCTCAAAAAGGCACGTTTCAGTTCGCGTCGTGGCAAACTCAGTCTTTATCAGCTCCCTTGGTACATTATTATCGGTCCGCCGGGCTCAGGTAAAACCACTGCTCTGGTAAACTCCGGGCTGGAATTTCCGCTGGCCGACACTCACGGTAAGCAAGCCCTGGGTGGCATCGGTGGTACACGTAACTGTGACTGGTGGTTTACTAACGACGCTGTTCTGATTGATACCGCAGGACGATATACCACTCAGGACAGTCATCGGGTGGTGGACAATAACGCCTGGCAGGCTTTTCTTGCGCTGCTGAAAAAATATCGTCGCCGCCGTCCTATTAATGGTGCTCTTATTGCTATCAGTCTTCAGGATCTGATGGTACAGACGAAAGAACAGCGTGAGCAGCAGGCGAAAATTATCCGTGCCCGCATCAGTGAATTGCAGGATGAACTCGGTATTCGTTTCCCCGTTTATCTGACCTTTACTAAAGGCGACCTTGTGGCTGGCTTTGCTGAATTTTTCGGTAACCTGTCACAGGCCGAGCGTGAGCAGGTCTGGGGTGTGAGCTTCCCTCAGGAAGAGAGTGAAAATACGGGTGCCGATATCAGCCGCTTCCGTCACGAGTTTAATCAGCTGGTGGAGCGCTTGAACGAGCGTCTGCTTTGGCGTGTCCAGCACGAGCGTAATACCGATAAGCGCGCCATGATTCAGGGTTTCCCGCCAGCGCTTGAAAGTCTGGCGAACGTCGTTGATGGGTTTATTCAGCAGACGTTTGCACCGAATAATTACAGCACAGTACCTATGTTGCGTGGTGTCTACTTTACCAGCGCCACACAGGAAGGTAGCCCGATTGACCGCATGATGGCGCAAGTGAGCGCTAACTTTGGTCTTGAACGCAGTATGGGCAAGCAACAGCATAACAGCGGTAAGAGTTTCTTTATTACCCGCCTTTTCCGCGATGTTATTTTCCCTGAATCAGAGCTTGTTGGTGTAAACCGTAAGATTGAAAACCTGTTGCGCTGGATGCGCCGCGGTGCGGTTGCGGGCCTGACCGGTTTATTGATTGGCTGTGCGGCTCTATGGACTGGTGCTCTGGTGCAGAACCGGGCATACATGGCTGAGGTTGATAGCCTGCATCGTGATTATCTGCAATTACGTGAAACCATTCGCCCGGAGCAGGCGACAACGGAAGAAGCACTCGAACTTCTGACTCCGCTCTATCAGGCGAGCCTTGTTTACGATCAGGAAGAGCACCCCTTCATCAGTTACCTTGGCCTGTATGATGGCCGCGTCGATGCAGCGGCAGATCAGGCGTATAACACTCAGCTTAATCAGGTGTTCTATCCGGCTGTAGCTAATATGCTTGAACGCCATCTCAATGCGCTGGGCGCAGACGATAACGCGCTTTTACCTGTGTTCCGCGTCTATCTGATGCTGTTTGATCAGGAGCACCGCGATTATGAACAGATTCGGGCTTACGCAGAGACTCGCTGGCAGGATCTCCTGCCCGGTGAAGCGACTAAGCAGTCACAGCTACTGACTCACCTCGATCACCTGATTGAACTGGGCTTTGATGAGCAGCTCCAGCCGGATGAGTACGTCGTTACTCGTACACGCCAGTACTTGCAGCGTATTCCGGTTGCTCAAAGACTGTTTGCGCAACTTCAGAAAATGGGCAACAACGCCCGTGAAGTTGATCTTTATCGCGAGATTGGCGGCAACCCGCAGCAGGTGTTTGGTTTAAGTGAAAATGATCCGGTATTTATGATGCCGTTCCTTTTCACTAAGGCAGGATACGATCAGGCGGAGTATGGCCCTGACTCCGAAATGATGAAACAGATCGCTGCAGATCAGTGGATCTATGGCGGTAATATCAGTGGCGAAGATTACAGTAAAGCGGATCTCGAGAAATTAAGTGCCGATGTCGAGAAGTTATACCTGACTGAGTATGCCCGCCGCTGGCAGGCCTTCTACCAGAAATTCAGCCTCGCGAATTTACCGGGTGGTAGTCAGTCTGTCACCCACCTGCTTAAGTTGGCAGATCAGCTTTCATCGCCACTCTCTCAGGTGACAGAGCTGGTTGTAAAAAACACGACTCTTACGCCAGAAATTGAAATGCCTACGGCCTCCGGTGCTGCTGGCGGTCTCGTCGAAAAAGCGGCGGGTATGGTGTACGACCCGACGCTGGTTGATCTTCGCTTCCGTGATATCCAGCGCATGCTGGCGGCCGAGAAAGGCACG
>NZ_DDKU01000100.1:0-22931 GCF_002339775.1 Thalassolituus sp. UBA2590 | reverse complement strand
GTCCACGAAAGTGGTAGCAGATCACACGCCAACCTTCGAGGTTATGTTCAGCGCGGGCGAAGTTAATATCACCCGCCTTACCTCAGACAGTGACGACGACCTCGATGAGGACGCAGGGCTCAGCACAATGGAACTGACGTCAGGATGCGGCCTTGAAGACCTGAAAGCTGGATTCAGTTCCGTTATTGATGCTCAGTAAACAACCGGTTAAACGCCTCATTAGACAGACTGTCTCAGAAACTCACCTTTAAGCACACTGTCTTCCCGTTAGTATGAAATAAATTATTTACTAACAGGAGCCGGTCAATGAGTGACACTACCTACACGCCCCCCGAGGTCTGGACCTGGAAACCAGGCAACGGCGGTCAGTTCGCAAATATTAATCGCCCTGTTTCCGGCGCAACTCACGATAAGGTTTTGAGCAAGGGCGAACACCCTCTGCAGCTTTATTCACTGGCTACACCTAACGGAGTAAAAGTGACTATTCTGCTGGAAGAACTGCTTGCCGCAGGCGAAAAAGGCGCCGAATACGATGCCTGGGTAACGAACATCCTCGAAGGTGATCAATTCGGCTCCGGCTTTGTTGAAGTAAACCCGAATTCGAAAATTCCAGCATTAATAGACCAGTCAGGTGAAACCCCGGTGCGGGTTTTCGAATCGGGCTCAATTCTGCGCTACCTGGCAGAAAAATTCGGACGCTTTATTCCGGAAGCTCATGCCGCCCGGACCGAATGCTTTAACTGGCTTTTCTGGCAAATGGGCGCCGCGCCGATGCTTGGCGGTGGTTTTGGGCATTTCTACGCTTACGCCCCGGAAAAATACGAATACCCGATTGAACGATTCACGATGGAGGTTAAGCGCCAGCTGGATGTGCTGGACAAACACCTCGCCAACAATACTTATATGGCAGGCGATGAATACTCGATTGCCGATATCGCTATCTGGCCTTGGTATGGCGAGCTCGTTCAGGGCAACCTGTACGAGGCTGGGAAGTTTCTCGACGTCACGTCCTACGAGCACCTGCAACGCTGGACGAAACTAATTGCTCAACGCCCAGCGGTCGAACGTGGCCGCAAAATTAACCGAACCTGGGGTGAGGCATCAGAGCAGATCCCCGAGCGTCACTCCAGCGAAGATATGCCAGAGTGAACTTTCACCTGTAGTGAGCCCCTTCTTCGAACTACACGCTTAGTCACGGATATCCCAGGCTTCAATGGCCTGGAGGTATTCGCCCATATCATGATCTTTGATTCCGTCAATGCCAGCTTCACGCAGATCGCTGAGAGCGCCATCGACATAATCAAGAAAACGAAACCAGAAACCTGATTCGCGATAAATTTCTTTTTCTTCAGAAATATAAAGATAACTGCCAATATGGCTGTAGCCCATCACCCGGGCAGGCACCCGTGTCACGATATCGTTATTGTTATGGAACCTGAAAAAACGCGACTTGCACTCCATATTAAATATCTGAGCAGTCTCTCGCGTCATCGCCCGCGGCTGACCAAAGGTATAAACACTGGTGAAGGGTTTGTCCATCTGCACAAAGTGCGCGGCTGCAATCGTCGCCATGGCTCCCCCGAGGCTATGCCCAGTCAGAAAAACAGGGCGCTTTTTCTCACTCTGTAATTCGAGACAACGCGCAAACATAGGCGTCCAGACATCTTCGCAACACAACCAGAAACCACGATGAAATTCGCCAAAGAGCTGCGGTGTAGAAAACGCATTAAGGTTATCAAGCCAGTCAGCTAACTCGTTAGTGCCACGAAACGCCATACACAGATAATCGTCGTGTTCGACGAGAGCAGCTTGCGCCGAGTTTTTATCAACTCCCATAACAGAGCGAAAGCCATCATCATCTTGCTTGAGCCCAGCCAGAATCGTGGCTTCATTAGGCAGTTGATCACAGTCAGAAGTGCACTCGTACACTGCCTCAGCAATACGCGCCATCCAGTAAGCATTATGTTTATCGAGTTTAGTGTTATACGGTGAGATTGTTCGCATGAGACTGTCCTTAGCTGCTCTTTTATGAATCAAAGAGCAGATATATGACAGCGGCGAATAACAGGTCTATGACACTTTGCTCTGGCGCAGGCACTCAATCGGTAAGACACGACAATTGACCTGCATTGACCACCAATAATGCGACATACTATTTTGGGGGGCGTGCCAAGACCGACACCAGAGAAGAGAAAAGAGAGAAATGGAAAAGAGAGAAAAGGAAAATTAATGAATAGCGAGCAGTTCCCAGAGGCTGCTGCGCCCCCCCAGAGTCAGCTCCACTTCATCGCCGATCTGCAAGCCACTCAGGCGCCGGGTTACTGGTGCTTCCTGATTGACCACCAATATTTTCTCACCTTCAAACTCCAGTTCCCGGCCACCGACAGGGGCAATAAATATGCTTCTTTCCTCGTCGTTTTCAGAAAGCAGTACCACACAGGCGCCCATCCGCACCGAGTCATCTTCACTGAAATCCGGAGCGACCCAACGACTCAGATTTATTCTGGTCTGTTGTAGTTGGAGAATCCTCTCGGATTGCCCATGCGCGAGATAAGCAGCCTCCAGCGCCAGAGTATCGTACTGGTTCTCGGGCTTATTTTCGCCATGCGAGGCCGTTGCATGTGCCTCACCTGCGGCCGCTAATGCGGCATTGATCTCTTCGTCGAGTGATCTCAGTAACGCGTCTTTAAGTAATTGTTTATTCAACTATTTATCCCACCAGCACTGTGTCATCATCGACGTAAATTCCCAGATTCGGAGCTGCCTTATGACTCTGCAGAAGTATAACGCACTGCGCGAGCAACTGAGCGATACTCAATACCTGTCGGTAGAAATGCGCGATGCTCTGCCAGTGATCCTGGTTCGCCATACCGACTTCAGTGCAGATCTGGCGATACAAGGCGCACAGCTGCTGCGCTTTGCCGTCCAGAGCGAAGAGTGGCTCTGGCTAAGCGAGGCTGCAGAATATAAAACCGGCACCTCTCTACGTGGTGGAATCCCCATCTGCTGGCCCTGGTTCGGTGATGCTGCTAAGAATCCGTCATCTGTGGCAGCATATATCACCGGTGACAATGCACCAGCACACGGCTTCGCCCGCTCTCAGGACTGGAGCTTGACCTCTGTCGCTGAATCTGACTCAGACATTGTACTCAGCCTGTCTCTTGAGAATCCCGCACACCCAGCCTGGAACGGCGAGGCCTCACTTAAACTTGAGATAACCATGTCGGCTTCCGCGCTGACACTGGCTCTCACAACAACTGCCAGGCAGAAAAAGGTCACAGTCTCTCAGGCCTTGCATACCTATTTCCCTACGACCGATATTAACCAGACCAGCATCGCCGGGCTTGAAGATGAGTCATATATCGATGCCCTCGATGGCTGGGTAACAAAAACGCAGAACGGACCTGTTGCATTCGTCGAAGAAACCGACCGGATTTACACGGTCAGCCGGGATCTTACTCTGCAATCTCCCGGCTCAACCATGATCTTAAGCGGAAATAACCGCACGGCGATTGTCTGGAACCCGTGGATTGATAAAGGAGCACGCCTGAGTCAGTTTGAGGATGACGCCTGGAAAAACATGTTCTGCGTTGAGTCCGCGGATGTTATGGACGCCGCAGTATCGCTTGAGCCTGGCGAAAGCCATACTTTGCGCATGACCCTGGTTAACCGATCGATTTAGCCCGACGGTTTGATTTGGCATAGGCGGCAGTGAGGTATTGCGCCGTCACCTGATCCAGTGTGTGAATGTGCTGAGTAAACCATTCAGGTAACACGTCTTGCAGGTACCTGAGCAATGGCTCAATGTCCTGAGTCGCGACATATTCCTTGAGAAGCTCAGTCATCTCCAGCAACACACGATCGTGCTGTTTCTTGTGTAATTCGAAACCTGGAAAGTGCGCCCTCTGCATCTCACGCTCTTCGTGTGCGAAATGCTCCTGGCAATGCTGTACAAGCCGTTTAAAGTGCTGAACCGAGAAGGTCCCCATCGTCAGCGCCTGCTCTGCATCATTCATGAGACCTACAAAGGTCTCATGCTCGCGATTCATAAACTGAACCGACAATTGCGGATAATCCCAGAACATCATGGACATGAGCGCCTCCTGAATTAACACTCTTATCAACAGGCTCTATTGTGTCCTAAGTGGAGGGCCTTGGCTTGATGTGAATCAAGCGGCGTGACAAATCCGGACAATTCGCCACACGCAGGCTACAAGTGTTCTACAAGCGACATGAGCAAGTTAACAGTACTGCGCTACATCAACGATTGTACGCCGTAACCAGCGATGTGCCTGATGATGCTGTAGTAAGGGGGACCATGCCATCTTGAGCTCGAACGGAGGGATCTTGAATGGAGGCTCTTTCACCTGCAGAGAGGCTGATTCGGCCTGCATATCGGCTACCTTTCGAGGCAAAGTAGCAACCAGATCATTATTGAGCGCAAGTAGCGCTGGCATCTGATAGTGACGGGTAAATACAGATATTTTTCGCTTTTGCCCCAGCTTTGATAATGCATTGTCCACCCAGCCCAGACGCACGACCTTTTCCGGATCGATACCCACTCCTGCGCCCATACCGGTTTTACTTACCCAGATATGCTTACTGGACAGGTAAGCGTCCAGATCAAATCGGTCGACATTGGGATGGTCTGGATTCACCAGACAAACGAAGTCATCCTGCCAGAGAGCCATCTGGTGAAAGGATTGAGGCATCTCATCAAAGCGGTTAATCGCCATATCGACCTTCCCTGCTTCAACGTCTTTAAAAGTAACGTCAGACGGGGTCAGTACATCAAGAATGACATCCGGCGCATCCGTCCTGAGACGCTTTACCAGTTCAGGAACGAGTGTCGACTCGGCATAGTCACTCACCATAATCCGGAACACCCGGTGACTGATTCTGGCGTCAAATTCTTCCTGTGGCTGCAGGGCCATCTGTAACTCACCCAAAGCTTTGCGGATCACCGGCTGTAGCTCCTGAGCACGCTCTGTTGCTGTCATGCCATCAGACGTTCGCACCAGCAGCGGATCACCAAACAGATCTCTGAGTCGGCGCAAACCATTACTCATGGCAGGCTGAGTAATACCCAGCTGTTGAGCAGCTTTGGTGACACTGCCTTCGCGCAGCAGTACGTCGAGATATACGAGGAGGTTAAGGTCGATACGATCAAGATTCATGGCAGAACAGCGCAGGAGGAAACATGTGCGCAGACTACACTATTCACCTGATAAATGGAAAAACGATATTCATTTGCTCAGGTAATAATCAGAGAATATCTCGTCCTGCATGGCTCGTATGTCAATTTTGGCGAGCCCTTGATTAAGGATTTCAGCAAGGTCAGCACTGCCTTCGTTGAAACAGACGTAGAGAGACTTTATCTCCAGCAGCGTTTGATGAAACAACAACTGATCCTGTACTGCATTGAGTTCAGGATTCGTTGCCAGTAAATAAGCGAATACGTGTTGATCAATAACCGAGAGATCGACCCGGCCGTAAACCAGTTTCATCAGATTGGTAACATCTGTCATAGCTTCACTGACATTCAGGGTCTGTTCAATAACCAGTTCATCAAACTCTATGGTATTGGCATATCCCTGAACGGTACCTATGGTGTATGGCGTCAGATCTTCGAGCTTTTTCCAGTCGACTACCATATCAACCCTCTGTGCAAGGCCAAGAGGCCCGTATCCAACCGGATCCGAAAACACGATGCCCTCATTAACGTCTTCACGATAATACTCCGGAAAGAAACCATCCAGGCCGTGACTGCCATCGCTGCCCATTTTGACGGCTCTCTCCCATGGGTAAAAAATTACCTGAAGCTCATATCCCATGGCTGCAAAGGCACGACGCACTACTTCTGTAGTCGCCCCTTGATTCTTGAGTGTCTCACTGGTGTATGGCGCCCATTCCAGAGAAGCGAGTCGTACGACCTTTTCTTCTGCGACCGCAGAGAACGACATTCCTAGCATAAAAGCCAGAGAAACTACGATTCGACTCAACATAAGCCCTGTCCTGAACGAATAACTACTGGTTAAGAATATGCTAAACACATAAGAACGCCTCTATTTTATCCGTAAAGACCGTCAGACAGGACAAAAAACGGAGCCCTGAGGCTCCGCTTTGTGTCGCATACGTCGGTGTTACAGCGGTCAGTCGAGATGCTCAACACGGATGCGAGTGATCTTACCGTGTGTACTGTCGAGGCTCTCAACAGCCTCGATCGCAGCATTCATACGCGCTTCTTCCACTTTGTGGGTCAGGATAATGATCTGAGCCAGATCATTCTCCATGCGCGGCTCTTTCTGAATCAGAGCCTCTATGTTGATGTCGTGCTCGCTGAGCGTCGTCGCGATGCTCGCCAGTACACCGGTGCGATCCTGAACCTGAATACGCAGATAGTATGCAGTTTCTACCTGTTCAATCGGCAGTACACGCAGGTTATCGATGCTTTCACTATCGAACGCCAGGTGATTAACACTTGCCGACGCCGGTGCTTCCAGCGTTCGTGCCAGATCAATGATGTCAGCAACTACCGCCGATGCAGTCGGCCCAGCTCCTGCGCCAGCACCTACGTACAGGGTATCGCCTACGGCATCACCATTTACGGTCACAGCGTTAAGTACGCCGTCGACTTTGGCAATCGGACGGTGCTCAGGGATCAGAGTCGGATGCACACGCAGGTCAATGCCCTTCTCGGTGCGGCTGCTGATCCCGAGGTGCTTGATGCGATAACCCAGCTCTTCTGCGTATTCAACGTCCTCTGGAGCCACTTTGCTGATACCTTCGGTATAGCAATGCTCAAACTGAAGCGGGATACCATAAGCGATCGACGCAAGAATGGTTAGCTTGTGTGCAGCATCAATACCTTCAACGTCAAACGTCGGATCAGCTTCGGCATACCCCAGCGCCTGGGCCTCTGCCAGTACGTCGGCAAAATCACGGCCTTTGTCACGCATTTCGGTCAGGATGAAGTTACCGGTACCGTTAATGATACCTGCAAGCCAGTTAATATGGTTTGCCGCCAGACCTTCACGAATGGCCTTGATGATCGGAATGCCACCGGCGACAGCGGCTTCGTACATCACAGACACGCCTTTCGCTTCCGCAGCAGCAAAGATTTCAGAGCCGTAAACGGCGATCAGAGCCTTGTTCGCAGTGACGACATGCTTGCCGTTTTCGATGGCGCCCATCACTACGTCTTTTGCTACGGTGTAGCCACCAATCAGTTCGACCACGATATCGATATCAGGATTGCTGATGACGTCGGCAACATCTTCTGTCGTCTTAACCGAGCCGATTTCCACCGCCGGGTTTGGATGACGCATGGCAACCTGCTCGATAATAATGTCCCGACCGGCACGGCGTGCAATATCTTTCGCATTATTAGTCAGTACATTAAATGTACCACCGCCTACTGTACCTAAACCGCAGATACCTACTTTTACCGGTTTCAAGATCAAATCTCCTGTCAGGTCGATCAGACATGGCCTGTTGCCATGCCCATAAGGGTTTGGGGCATAAATGTATCATATTAGAGGCTGGACGAAATCCCTGAGGGTATAAATTACTGCATTAGAATAGGAAGCCTCATAAGCCTGTGATAACGTTTCTGATCTAAAAATAATTCGTAAGGATCAAGCATGCCTGACTTTCTCGTTCTGACCGTCATTGCTGACGATAAACCAGGGATTGTAGAGAAGTTGTCTTCTGTGATTGCCGATCATCAGGGCAACTGGCTCGAAAGCCGTATGGCTCAGATGGCAGGCAAATTCGCAGGAATCCTGCGCATCAGTATCGATAGTGAACACAAGAGTAAGTTAGTTGCCGCTCTGTCCAGCCTCGACAGCTCCGGGCTTCTGGTCCGGGTTGAAAATCCGGCCACTCCCCTCGCGTCTAAGGCGACTCACATTGTCAGCCTTAGTGTGGTAGGGAATGACCGCCCGGGCATTGTCAGGGAGGTATCTCAAGCCCTGGCGCAGATAGGCGTAAACGTACTCGAGCTGAGCACCAGTTGCGAACCTGCAGAGATGTCTGCAGTTCCTCTGTTCAGGAGTGAAATTCGCGCCAGTGTACCGGATACCCTGGATCATGATGACGTCAGTGACGCCCTGGAAGCACTCTCAGACGACCTGATGGTTGAGCTTCAGAACGACTAATCTTCGGAATAATCCGGTGCCTGTCAGCGAAAGCGCTGAACCAGTTCGCGCAGACCGGTGGAGAGACGCCCAATGTCCTGCATCGTCGACGCGGCCTCGTTAGACTGGCTAAGTGAGCCCTTAGCCAGCTCTGATACATTTCCGACCTGCTCCGTCATTTCATTAGTCAGCACCGCCTGACGCTCTGCCGACTCGGCCATTGAGTCCGATACAGTAGCGATATCATCCACAGCGCATGAAATGCTCTTCAGCATCACTTCCATTTCATTCACTTTGCTCAAACCACCGGCTGCCGACTCCGAACCTCCTGCCGCCATGTCGACTGCAGTAGAAACGCTGACCGACAAATCGTTAATCACACGGTGGATATCGCTCGTTGTATCCTGAGTTTTCTGAGCGAGAGTCCGTACTTCATCGGCCACAACAGCAAATCCACGGCCTTGCTCTCCGGCTCGTGCCGACTCAATTGCCGCATTAAGAGCAAGCAGATTAGTTTGCTCAGCAATATCCTCAATGACACCAGCTGCGGCGGAAATCCGTGAGGTCTCTGACTCAATGGTCCGGACCGTCTCCGTAACTTTTTCAGTGATCTCATTCAGGGCTTCAATGGCCTTGTGGGTACTTGATGCCAGGTCTGTCCCTGACTTAACCAGTGTCTGAACCTGAACCGAGTTAGCCGCCGTTTCATGGATGTTTTTGGTCGTTGTTTCGATCGCATTACTGACTTCGCGCATCGCCTCAGTAATACGCTGGCTTTCACCCTGCTGCTTTTCTATCTGGCCGTGCGCACTCATAGACTTACTCAATCCCTCAGCAGTTTTTACCGACATGGCCTGAGCAGCATCTTCGATACGGGTGAGAATAGTATCCAAGCGTGCATTCTGACTGGTGAGTGCCATCGCCACCTGCCCAGCAGCATCATCGCGATTATGATAGACCCGCGCAGCAAGTGGATCGTTAAAGAAACCAGAAGACTGAACCGACAGATCTCTCAAGCGGCGCTTCAGGCGTGCGATAGAAAAGAGCAACACGCCAATCGCTCCAAACGACGCCCCCTCAATGGCTCCATTAACACCATTGATATGAAAGCCCGCAAAAATCATAAGAAGGAGAACAACAGGCAATGTAATCTGCTGTCGGATCTTCTTCAGGCGCTGCTTTCTGAGCCACGACCCATCATTCAGACCACGGTAAGCGGCTTCAGCTCTGGCAATCTGATCCCGGGAAGGTGCAGTACGCACTGACTCATAACCGACCGCAACCCCACCTTCTATGACTGGAGTGACATAGGCGCTGACCCAGTAATAATCACCGTTTTTGCAACGGTTCTTCACCAACCCCATCCAGGGTGAACCTGCTTTCAGCTCCTTCCACATCGATTCATAGGCTTCGACGGGCATATCCGGATGGCGAACAATATTATGAGGCTGGCCAATGAGCTCCTCGCGCGAATACCCGCTAACTTCAACAAAGGCGTCATTACAGTGAACGATCTTGCCCTTCAGATCGGTGGAGGAGATCAACTTCTGATCTTCAGAGAAAGTACGTTCCTTGTCAGTTACGGGTAAGTTCTTACGCATAATGTTTGTCCGGGTGGCCTGTATGAAAAATAGTAGCAGTGTTTCTGATTTGTGAAAGTCAGGCTCGGGAATTGGCATAATCCCATCTGTCCGAATGAGCCAGCCTGTGGAATACTCGCGCCCCATCCGTGTTTTTGAGAAGTGATATTCGTGTCGCACACCTCCGCCAACCCCGTTGTTTTCAAAGCCGACATGATGTTGTTACTCGTGACCGTTCTTGCAGCGATCAGCTGGATGTTTTCAAAAGAAGCACTCGACGGATTCCCTCCTCTGTTGTTTATCGGCACTCGCTTCCTGTTCGCGGGCTTGCTTTTGGCCATCCCCGGATATTCAGGGCTTAAGAAGTTAACCAAACATCAATGGAAAGCCTCATCGGGCGTAGGAATACTGTTCGGCATCGCTATGAGTACCTGGATCATGGGGCTCTTCTATGCCACACATCTCGGAGAAGGATCTTTTATTACCAGCCTCGCCGTTGTTCTGGTTCCGCTCATTAGTTGGCTGTTCTTCGGTGATGCGATGTCGCGTGCCAGCTGGATTGCTCTGCCTCTGGCATTTGCAGGCATGGGGCTACTCTCATTGCAGCATGGTTTCAGACCTGAACTGAGCCAACTGCTGTTCTTCACCGCTGCACTTTTGCTATCAATGACCTTTATCCTTAACGGAAGGGCTGCGGCGCACGTGCCCGCGCTGGCACTCAGTGCTATTCAGCTATCGATTGTGGGGATCGTTGCTATCGCCCTGTCAGCGGGTGTGGAAGAATGGCCGGATACCTGGACCGCAGACATGTGGTGGTGGCTCCTTCTGAGTGTCACTGTTGGTACGGCTGCGCGCTTTTTTCTGCAGACCTATGCACAGGGTATGACAACGCCCTCGCACGCCGCGGTAATCATGATCGTAGAACCGGTCTGGACAGCGACCTTCGCTGCGCTCTGGTTCGGAGAAACCATGTCTCTCAGCCAACTCTTCGGCTGCTCGCTGATTTTTCTGTCACTCGTGGTAAACCGCTGGAGCGCTGTACGCATGTGGCTAGCCCGGAAAAGCTAGCCCGATAAGCTGATCTTGAGGCCCCCAGTAGTTCTAAGCGGGGCTCGGTGAGAGCAGCGGCCCCTGCTGTGTATCTGAAGAACGCCGATCACCGGCAACAAACAAGACGGCGATGACCCCGAAAATCGGCAAGTGACCCATCACTTCTTCAAGCCCCGAAATAATACCCGTTGAAACAAAGAAGATACTGACAACAAGAAGTACATAGCGTGTCGCGAGGCCTAACATCAGCATGATTCCAAAGGCTGCTTCAAAAACACCTGCCGCCAGAGCGAAGTGCAGGTGCGTGAATTCTGTCCACCCCAGGTATTGCGGGAAATTATAGTAAGGATGCTCGCTGAGAAAAAAATACGTTGCTGCGGGCTCGTACAACTTGTTGTGAACCGCCAGCACCACCAGCTGGAGTCCGAGGCCTATCGCTTGTTCGGTGGTCTGAGCCATTCAGGGGCGATATCAACACCACTTTCCAGAGTCATCAGAAAGGCTTCAAGTTGTTGTAATTCGTGTGGAAACATACCCAGCGGTAAGATATCCAGATGGTCGTTGGCTCGTTGCAATGGATG
The DNA here is from genome assembly GCF_002339775.1 of Thalassolituus sp. UBA2590. NCBI lineage: Bacteria > Pseudomonadati > Pseudomonadota > Gammaproteobacteria > Oceanospirillales > Oceanospirillaceae > Thalassolituus > Thalassolituus sp. UBA2590. Next base: position 11,582 of record NZ_DDKU01000100.1, on the reverse strand, counting down.
GTTGTAGTACTTCAGAACATCGGACAGGCTAGAGAAGATCCCTGAATGCATGTAGGGAGCGGTAGAATTGAGATTACGCAGCGTGGGGACTTTAAAAGCGGCGTTTCGAAAGGCGGCAATCTGAGCCTAAGACTCAGGTAATGGATGAATGGGCGGGATCAGATATGAATTCAGTAACAATTTACCATGCGCGACACCCCGCAGGCTGATCATCTGATCGCCTATCATACGAAGTCGGTCAGCCGGGCCCTGTACCAGTAGCACTGCCAGTGTGTGGGTATCAGTGAGGTTCACACTCAGATTGCTGATCACCTCGTCAATGTACTTGTACTGCAGGTCATAAAGCTTTTTATGTAACCCCGGTATCGAATGGTTATAAACCAGATTTAACGTCCCTGTCATGACCTCATCACCGGACTGCGAGCGATGCTCGTTAATGTCGCGATTAATCATGTCGCAGATGGCCTGCGAGCGGCTGTCAAAACCGCGTCGTGCAACCATTTCATCCAGCCCACTGAGAAGAGACTCGGGCAAAGAGATACTGATGCGACTGAGAGGTTCCTTTTTATTCAATGCTAGTTACTCCGTTAATCTCAGAATAAATGACTGTAGCGTTCGATTTCCCATTCGCTCACTGAACGATGATACTCATTCCATTCTTCGCGCTTGTAGCGGATAAACTCCGCACGTAATTCTTTACCCAGCACTTCTTCAACGAACGGATCACTCTCAAACGCTGTGATCGCTTCATCTAATGTGCGTGGTAAAAATCCGATACCGCGCGCTTCACGCTCTTCTTCGGTGAGCTCGTAGAGGTTGGTTTCCTGAGGCTTACCCGGTTCGAGCTTCTCACGTATACCTTCAAGGCCTGCGGCCAGTACCAGAGCGCACGCAAGATATGGGTTTGTCGCTCCATCGGCATTACGAGATTCACAGCGGCCGCCGCCCATAGGCACACGTACCGAGTTAGTACGGTTATTTGAACCGTAAGAATTAAATACCGGCGCCCAGGTGAAATACGGCATATCTCCCTGACGCACGAGGCGCTTATAGGAATTCACCGTCGGTGCAAACACAGCACACAATGCTGGGCCATGCTTCAGAACACCAGCAATAAACTGATAACCGAGTTCGGTTAAGCCAAGACCATGAGGGTCGTCAGAGGGCTTGCACTGGAACAGATTTTCTTTGGTGTCTAAATCGTAGAGCGACATATTAAAGTGCGCGCCGTTACCGGTTTTATTTGAAAACGGCTTCGGCATAAAGGTCGCCAGCAGACCTTCCTGCTTGGCGTACTCTTTCGCCATCATTTTCAGGAAGGTAAAACGATCGCACGAAGTAACAGCATCGGCGTAATTAAAATCGAATTCAAACTGACCGTTGGCGTCTTCGTGGTCAAAAGAGTAAAGCCCCCATCCGAGGTCATTAATCGAAGTTGCCATCCGATCGAGCCAGCTGAAATTACTCAGGAATGACTGGGTGTCATAACAGGGCTTCTTCAGTTTATCGTTGGGGTCTTGCGGAACCAGGCTACCGTCTTCATTTTTCTTGAGCAGAAAAACTTCAGCCTCAATACCAAGGTTCATACCAAAACCCATGTCTTTTGCCTGTTCAAGTACGGACTTCAGCAACACACGAGTATTGAGCATGTAGGGCTCGCCATACAGAGTATTATCCGCTGGCATCCAGGCAACCTCGGGCTGCCATGGCAATTGAATAATGTGATCGAGATCAGGCACAGAGGCAATTTCATCGTCATTGGGTGCCTGCCCTAACCCATCCAGAGCATAGCCTGTATAGAGTTCAGAACCGTGGGCCATATGATGAAGATGGGAAATAGGAACGACTTTTCCTTTCGGAATACCATGAATATCTACATAGGTTCCCATGCAGTATTTCACGCCTTTCTTCTGCAGTTCTTCCTGAATGCGGTTAATTTCACTGTCAGATTTTACGTCGATCATTGGTTTGTCCTTTGCAGGATTAAATCTTAAGTACAGACTCGTAGTATCTGTGATTAAGGGGGGCCTCTTCCTTAACGGCCTGTTGCAGTAGTGAAGAAAAATCTTCACACATCCATTGGTACAATTCAGCGCCCTTTTCCGCGCTGGCGATTGATGGCGTGCCGGTAACGCCATTTTTACTGGTTCGGTTTACCGGATGGCTGAACAGGCAGTTCCCGGTTCTGTCTTCATCATCGGCTTCCGCTAATTTGTTTTCGCGTACAATTTCCGGATAGAGATGCATCATCAACGAAGTTTCTGCATCGTTGGCATGCCAGTCGTCGGCGTCGGCAAAATGTGCGCCTTTAACCCGTGCAGAAATCTGTGCGGTATTGACTAAAGCCACCATAAAACCGTCATGGCGCGCACGAAGGATTTCCAGCGCACAACGCAGCGGGGCTTCGTTAGTCACATGACCGTTGACCAGCACCAGGCGCCTGATGCCTGAGCTTTTTACCCAGTCGCCAAGATCTGAAATAACATCGATTAATGTCTTCGGATTTAACGCCAAAGTGCCTGGCCAGCGCTGGGAATGTCCGACTGAGCACCCGTACGGTAGAGTCGGCAACAGAATGACATCGGATTGTTTGGCAACGTCACTACAAAGCCGGTGCGCAATCGCAGTATCCATTCCACAACCCATGTGGGGACCATGCTGCTCAGTGGCGCCTATGGGCAGAATGGCGGTGTCGGTTCCGCCTTCGACAGCCGAGGCGACTTCTTCCCATGTCATATGGCTGAGTTGGTACATCAGAAGACGCTCCCGACGTCGTCATTAACATGCACCATGCGTACAAGGTTGAGATGATCATCGTCTTCTTCCTGCTCTGATGGCGGATGGATCAGCTCTTCAATATGCTGCTTAGTGGCGAGGAATTCCGGGTTCATAAACTGATCAGGGGAACGTGGTTGAGGCACTGGTACCTCAACAACTTCCTGCACTTCACCGGGATTCGCCTTTAACACAAGAATTCGGTCGGCCAGATACACAGCCTCATCGAGATCGTGAGTGATAAAGAACACAGTAATGTCGATGTTCTTCCAGATTTCCAGTAGATATGCCTGCATTTTCGCGCGCGTCTGAGCATCCAGTGCACCAAACGGCTCGTCCATCAACAGTACTTTCGGGCGGTTCGCTAATGCGCGCGCAATCGCCACGCGCTGCTTCATCCCACCGGACAACTGATGCGGATAACTGTTTTCGAATTTGGTTAAACCAATAAGATTGATCCACTCGCGGGCTTCTGACTCTGCGGTTCCTTTGTCGTAGCCGCTTTCAAGGAGCCCGAACATAATGTTCTTTTTTACGGTCAACCAGGGAAACAACGTATAGCCCTGAAATACCATGCCGCGTTCCGGGCCTGGTTCTGTCACGGCTTCTCCGTTAAGAAGCACCTGCCCGGAGCTCGCCTGCTCGAGGCCAGCCAGAATCCGTATCAGGGTCGATTTACCGCAGCCCGAAGGGCCAATCACACAAACGAACTCGCGCTTGTGGATCTTTAGGTTAATGTCTTTTAAGGCAGTTACTTCACCGAACTGCTTATTCAGGCCTTTAACCTCCATGGTCACCGGGCGCTGCTTAAGCCGGTCGAAGCGGTCTTTTACCTCTGGCGACTGGTCGAGATAACTGGGTAATTCTTTCTCTGTCATGGTTACCTCCGCTTATTTGGTTTCTTTCTGCCACGGAAAGAGGCGGCGCCCTAACCATGCCAATAACAAATCAATGGTAAGACCGAGAATCCCGATCATGATGATGGCAGCAAACACGTTGTCGAAGTTCTTGTAACGCGCCTGCTGCGTAATAAACCAGGTAATACCTGAACTGGTACCAATGAGCTCAGCAACAATCAGATAAGTCCACGCCCAACCCAAAAGAATACGAACGTCGCGATACAGATCAGGCAGAATGCCCGGTACCACAACACGGAACAGCATGGACTTGTTCTTGGCACCCAGCGTCTGAGCAGCCTCTAACAAACTCGGATCAAGCTTACGCGTGGTATTCGCAACGACTAAGACTTGCTGAAAAAAAGTGCCGATAAAGATAATGGCAATCTTAGGTGCCTGATAAATACCCAATACGGCTACGGCCAGAGCACCAAACGCTGGCGCAGGCAGATACCGGAAAAATTCAATAAAAGGTTCAAATAAACGAGAGAAGAAGTCATAAGTGCCCGCCAGGATTCCCAGAGGTATACCAATGATGGAAGAAAGCACGAAACCCCAGAAGATGACCTGAATGCTGCTCCACAAGCTTTCATGCAGCCAGTTCTCACTTCGACGTTTAGGCTCAGTAGTAAATGAGGTGACAAACGCTGCGGCAACTTCATGAGGTGCAGGAAGATACACAGGGTTTGCAGGCTTGCCCTCTGGGAGCGCAGTGCCATTTTCGCTCGCTTTATCGTACTCACGGTCGAACACTTCCCGGTCAACCAGCAAGCCTTCACTGAAGTAACTAACGGAACCCGACTGTGTGATTTCGACTTGTGGATGCCACAGAAAAGGAACATAACTGACCAGTGCCCAAATCAAAATAGGCAAGGCGAAACTGGCCAGAGTCACGGCTCTGCGTGGTCCTCTGTCGAGTTTTCTGTTAACGGCAATAAGCTGCATTTCAATCCCCATGGTTATGTCCAATTAGCAGAAGAGAGCCAAAGTAACCCCTGCCCTTCAGGACATGTTGAATATCGGTAGAGAAAAACCAGCGCTAATTTAATAGCGCCGGCTATGCTGAGCCCCGACGGCTACAGAGCTTCCATCAGTGAAGGATCGATGTATTCATTGACTGGCTGCTTATCGCCGTATACATCGTTTGCCAGGTTAAAGGCATCTGCGATTTCACCGGAGCCGTACAACGATTTGAAGCCTGCTGATTTCTTCATGAAAGGAAGCGCTTCTTCTAACGTCAAGATCTTGGTGCCATCGATAAAGCCTTTGTACTCAGAAGGTGGGATACCCACACGAGCAGCCATAATGCTGATGGCTTCATCACGGGTTTCCGGGTCTTTCAGGTAATCAACCGCCATATACCAGACTTTCAGAACCTTCAGCCAGTCAGCACGGTTAGCAGCAAGACTCTGTGGCGATACTGCAAGAACGTCGTAGATAAGGCCCGGTTCGTCAGCACTGGAGTAAATACGCTTAGAACCTGGCACAAGATTCAGCGCCTGACCTGAGCTTGGCTGCCATGCCACGATCGCATCAACCTGACCTGAAGCCAACACCTGAGGAGTTTCATTGGTAGGCACGTTCACCAGCTCAACATCGGCTTCTGTCATACCGGCTTTTTCCAGAGCATTGAGCAGCAGCAGGTGGCCAACAAAGCCAACTTCGACGCCAACCTTCTTGCCTTTCAATTCTTCAATCGTACTGATGCCCGCAGCGGCAACGACCATATCGTTACCATTGCTGTAGTCGTTGATCAGAATGGTAACGTTCTTCGCACCGGTTGAACCAGTCACAAGCGCATCACCGTTTGTCATCGAAACTGCATCCAGCTGACCTGCTGCGAAGGCATCCATACTGGCCACGTAGTCGAACCATTCGAACTGAACGTCTACGCCCTCTTCTTCGAACATGCCTTTCTCAAGCGCGATCTCCCAGGCCACCCAGCCCGGCCAGTCGCTGTAACCAATCTTGAGAGGCTCAGCCACTGCACTGGCAACGCTCATCAACCCTGCGCACACAACAGACACCGCACCTGCAATAAACTTCTTTCTGATCGCCATAGGTATTCCCCAAAGGTTGTTAGTATTACTGAAATTGCGTTTCGTAATATCGAACCTAGCATTGGTTGTGCCACGGTTAGACATTTTTCGTCATTTACCACCTGAGAGGAGCAACTAACCTTCCTCTTAATTTGCTGAAACGCACGGAATTCGGGGCCTGGATATTTTTTGTCCGCTTTGCATACTACGCCTGAATTCTGAACTAGCAGGCGGTAGAAGAGTGATCAACTCGTACCAGAGTGTGCACCGAGAGAAAGCACGAGGTGCCGCAACGGGCACACCAAGAGTGCAAGTTCCAGATAATTCGCCGGGACAACCGCACTTGCAATCCCGCTCTCAGCGGGTTATCACTATATATACGCATTTGGCACAGCAATCGCTTAGCAGAATGTACTTACGCATTTAAAGGCAGCGCACGTAAATATGTGCCGTTGCCACAATAAGGGCACTAGGGTTCCGGCAGGTCTCTCCCAATCAACTTAAGGGAAAGAGCCAGCGACTGGACCGAGAGTGACCGACCTCCAGCGGCGTACTGGCAGGTTACACGGCGGGATAAAAGCCCGGGAGATCAGACAACGTACTGCTCACCTTTTAATGAGCAGCGTTTATGAATCCGTGAACTTGCAGGAGCCCGCACCATGACAAAACCTAATTTCTTTTTATTAATGATTTCCGCGCCCAAGATGTCTGCGCGTACAGGAGGCCTTTATGTCTGAGTTTCAGTCTGGCGACACTATTTATGAAGACACTCTCGGTGGTGGCTGTCATTGGTCCATGAGAGTTAAAAAAGGCACGCTGCTGACGCTCACCGATGTTAAAGGCGGCGCGAATCTGGGCATGCTGTTTTACAACCCGGAAAACCTCCTGGAAAAATACAACGCGCCCGACACATTAAAAGGTCAGCACACCTTTAAGCTGACCCGTGGTCATTGCCTGTATTCAGACATGGGCCGTATTTTTGCGTCCATCGTTGAAGACGACTGCGGCTGGCACGATACCGTGTGCGGCAACCTGAACAAAGACATGCTGCAAAAGAAATGGTCGCTGAAAACCTATCAGGAAGCCCTGAACGGCTGGACACAGAATGGCTACGACGCCTTTCTGGTCGAACTGGCCAAGTACGGCCTGACCCGCAAAGACATGGCCGCCAACCTGAATTTATTCAGCAAAATCAGCACCGACGCCGAAGGCAACATGCAGTACAGCGAAGGTTCAAAAGCAGGCGATAAAATCGTGCTGCGCTTCGAGATGGACACCTTAATCATCATGCACACCTGCCCTCACCCACTGAGTAATGCTGAAGAGTATCCGGTGCGCCCGGTACATTACGCACTGGCTCAGGCCAAGCCCGTCACTGACAATGATGAGTGTATGAACTCCCGCCCTGAAAACCAGCGCGGTTTTAAAAACAACGCGATTTACCAGTTTATGGGCCAATAAGGAGGACGCATCATGATTAAAGAAAGCCAATTTAACGAAGCCGATGCGGTATTCCGTGAAACCGTTCCCGCGGGTGACTATTTTCTGCACCGCATTGAAAAAGGCCAGACCTTCCGCATTCTCGATCTCGAAGGTAATCAGGCCGCCGACACCCTGTTCTATAACGCCGATGACGTTTCAGAACGCTACAGCGCTATGGATACTATTCGAGGCCAGGGCAATGTGTACCTGACAGCGGGCACTGTTCTACGATCCAACGAAGACCGCCCTATGTTGACCATTACTGCAGACACCTGTGGTCGTCACGACACTCTGGGTGGTGCCTGTGCGACCGAATCAAATACTGTGCGCTATTCGCTCGAGAAAAAGTGCATGCATGCCTGCCGCGACAGCTGGATGCTGGCCATTAACGAAAATGAAGAATATGGCCTGAGCAAGTCTGACATCACCCACAACATCAATTTCTTTATGAACGTGCCTGTCACTCCGGAAGGCGGCCTGACCTTTGAAGACGGTATTTCAGGCGCGGGAAAATACGTCGAGATGAAAGCGGAGATGAATATTCTGGTTTTGATCTCGAACTGCCCGCAACTGAATAACCCGTGCAACGGCTATAACCCGACACCAGTCGATGTACTGATCTGGGAGTAACTATGTTTTCTAAAGTACTGATTGCCAACCGCGGTGCCATTGCAGTGCGTATTATGCGCACGCTGAATGACCTTGGCGTAACCCCTGTTGTAATTTATCACGAAGCAGACAAGCATTCGCTGCACGTTCAGCAAGCGGAAGAATCCTACTCACTGGGCGACGGCAGTGTCGCCGATACCTACCTGAATCAGGAAAAAATTCTGGGCATTGCGAAAGAAAGTGGTGCTCAGGCCATTCACCCTGGCTACGGTTTCTTAAGCGAGAACGCGACCTTCTCGGATGCCTGTGAACAAGCAGGTGTAGTCTTCCTCGGGCCAAACGGCCAACAGATGCTCGACTTCGGTTTGAAACACAGCGCCCGCGCATTGGCCGAACAAGCCGATGTACCCATGCTGCCGGGCACAAGTCTTCTGACTGACATCAACGAAGCCAAAGCAGAAGCTGACCGTGTTGGCTACCCACTGATGCTGAAAAGCACCGCCGGTGGCGGCGGTATTGGTATGCAGCTCTGCTACACCGAAGCAGAACTGGTGAACGCCTTTGATTCGGTAAAACGTCTCAGCGCCAATAACTTCTCGAATGATGGCGTCTTTCTGGAAAAATTTGTCGAGCGCGCCCGCCATATTGAAGTTCAGATTTTTGGTGATGGCAAAGGTACGGTTGCTGCACTCGGTGAGCGGGACTGCTCATTGCAACGACGCAACCAGAAAGTCATTGAAGAAACACCAGCACCACGTATTTCAGACGACGTCCGTACTGCCCTGCATGAGACAGCGAAACGTTTAGGTGAAAGCGTAAATTACCGCAGTGCCGGCACGGTGGAATTTATTTACGACGAAAGCAGCGAATCGTTTTACTTTCTCGAAGTGAATACCCGCTTACAGGTTGAGCACGGTGTGACCGAAGAAGTCTTTGGTGTGGACTTAGTGGAGTGGATGATCCGGCTCGGTGCTGGCGAAACGTTACCCTTAAACGAACAACGTTCTGCGAAAGGCCACAGTATTCAGGCACGAATTTATGCCGAAGATCCGGTAAAAAACTTCCAGCCCTGCGCTGGTCTATTAAGCCGGGTCGATTGGCAAGCCACAACTACAAATGGAATGCGTACCAGAATCGATACATGGGTCGAAAGCGGCACACAGGTGCCCGCATTATTCGACCCTATGCTGGCAAAAGTCATTGTCACAGCAGAAACCCGCGAACAGGCGATGACCGGGTTAGCGGAGACCCTCGACCAATCTGAACTGTACGGCATCGAAACCAACCTGCTTTATCTGAAGTCGATTCTAAAAGACGAAGAAGTAAAAGCCGGATTGGTCTGGACGCAGAAACTGAACAAAATGCAGTTCTCCGACCCAGCCATTGATGTGATCAGTGGTGGCACTCAAACCACGGTGCAGGACGTTCCTGGTCGAATCGGCCACTGGGACGTGGGCATTCCACCGTCAGGCCCGTTTGATGAATATTCCTTCCGGTTAGGTAACCGCCTGCTGGGCAATAGCGAAGACTGCGCAGGGCTTGAAATTACCTTAAAAGGCCCGGTGCTGGTTTTCCAGAAAGCCACGCAGATTATCCTGACAGGCGCTGAAACCAGTGCCGAACTGACACGAGATAATACGACATCCAGTATCGCATTTAATCAGATCATTGAAGTGAAGCAAGGTGACCAGCTTGATTGCGGTACAGTCACAGGGGCAGGTGCACGCGCTTATCTTCTGGTGGCGGGTGGCATTCAGTGTCCGTGCTATTTAGGATCGCGCTCCACCTTTACGCTCGGACAGTTTGGCGGCCATAACGGACGCGCCCTGCTTCCGGGTGATGTATTACACCTGACCGAAGAAGCGACATCTGCAAGCGACGTCAAATTAGTTGACGATATATTCCCGGCTATGGGCAATGAATGGCAATTACGTGTTATCTACGGCCCACATGGTGCACCGGATTTCTTCACTCAGAATGATATTGATGAATTCTTTGCCGCCGACTGGGAAGTGCATTTTAACTCCAGCCGTACCGGTGTGCGCTTAATCGGCCCTAAACCTGAATGGGCGCGTAACGACGGCGGCGAAGCGGGTCTGCATCCATCGAATATTCACGATAATGCCTACGCCATCGGTGCCGTCGATTTTACCGGTGATATGCCCGTTATTCTGGGGCCGGACGGCCCAAGCCTCGGTGGTTTCGTCTGCCCTGTCACTGTCATTCAGGCAGACCTGTGGAAACTCGGACAACTAAAAGCCGGGGATAAAATCCGCTTTACACCCGTCAGCCACGACACGGCTGTCAGCCTGCGTGATGACCAACTCAAACAATTAGACTCCCTCGAGTATCAAGCATCCGAAGTGAGTGAGTATTTACCTGACTCACCGGTACTAAAAACCATTGATACAAAAAATCACCCGACCGGCGTTGTCTATCGCCCCGCCGGTGATAATTACCTGCTTATCGAATACGGCCCACTGCAGTTGGATATCCGTCTGCGCTTCCGTGTGCATGCGTTAATGGAATCTCTGCAAAGCCGGGATATTCCGGGCATTATCGAAATGACACCGGGTATTCGTTCACTGCAGATTCACTATGACAGCCTGACTTTAAAACAAAACGATTTACTTGAACTTCTGATCAATGAAGAAGACGCACTGGGCGATCTGAAAAATGCCGAAGTGCCCTCGCGTACCGTCTGGTTGCCACTCTCCTGGAATGACATTGCCTGCCAACAGGCGGTTGATAAATACGTCAAATCCGTACGCGCCGATGCACCCTGGTGCCCGGATAATATCGAATTTATCCGTCGCATTAACGGTCTTGAATCCGTCGATGACGTGAAGAAAATCGTCTTCGACGCCAGCTATCTGGTCATGGGCTTAGGTGACGTGTACCTCGGTGCACCGGTAGCAACACCTGTTGATCCCCGTCACCGTTTAGTCACAACTAAGTACAACCCCGCACGTACCTGGACGGCAGAAAACTCGGTGGGTATCGGTGGTGCCTATATGTGTGTCTACGGTATGGAAGGCCCCGGTGGTTATCAGTTTGTCGGTCGCACATTGCAGATGTGGAACCGTTATAAACAAACCAAAGAATTTACCAAGCCCTGGTTACTGCGCTTCTTCGATAAAATTCGTTTCTACGAAGTCAGCCACGATGAACTGACGGACATCCGTGAACACTTCCCTCATGGGCAGTACCCGATTCGTATTGAAGAAGACACCTTCAATCTCGATGAGTACGAGCGGTTCCTGAGTGATAACGCCGCAGGCATCAGCGAATTCCAGACGCATCGCCAACAAGCCTTCCAGACCGAGCTGGAAGACTGGAAGGCCAAAGGCTTACTGCGCTTTGAATCGGATATAGGTGTTGCCGAAGAAAACGACGAACGCGAACTGCTTGATGGTGAGTTTGCCGTCGAAAGCCACGTCTCGGGCAACGTCTGGCAGGTACTGGTGGAACCCGGACAGGGCGTAAAAGCCGGTCAGCCTCTACTGGTGCTGGAATCCATGAAGATGGAAATCGAAGTCACCGCCCATAAAGACGGCACCGTGGTCGAGCTTCTGAAAGAAGCGGGTAAAGGCGTGGCACCGGGGCAGGTGTTGGTCGTGCTGAAATAGTCGTAATACTTACACACTGATCCTTAGGGATTAGTGAAACAATCTGCTATAGTTCGCCGCGACAGCATCGGGTTGACACTGATTTGCCCGATCCTGTCGCGACATCCTTTATTGCTTCTTCATCGACACCCGTCCGATCCTGACAATATCTG
>NZ_DDKU01000188.1:0-5373 GCF_002339775.1 Thalassolituus sp. UBA2590 | reverse complement strand
CTCTGATCTTCTGCGTACCAGGCTCAACGAATGCCTGCCGTCAGGCCTGGGAGCAGATCATCTGCCAGCAACTCGATAGCCGCCACAAGCCGTGCAACTTCGCCATGCGCCTGAAAAAGGTAACCAATGATGACTGAGTTCTCCCACGTTAATGCCCGCGGAGAGGCCTCTATGGTCGATGTTTCGGGCAAAAAGCCCACCGTTCGCGAAGCCAGAGCAGAGGGCTATGTCACCATGCAGCCAGCCACATTGCAGGCTATCGTCGAGGGTAATCATCACAAAGGCGACGTATTTAGCGTAGCGCGTATTGCAGGCATTCAAGCAGCAAAGCAGACCAGTCAGCTTATCCCGTTATGCCACCCATTGATGCTTAGCAAAGTGGCTGTGGATTTTGACGTAGAGCCAGATAACTCGCGGATACGGGTCCATAGTCTTTGCCGGCTAACCGGGCAAACCGGCGTAGAGATGGAAGCACTCACTGCGGTTTCAGTTGCAACATTGACCCTGTTTGATATGTGCAAAGCCGTCGACCCAGAAATGATCATCGAAGGCATAAAAGTACTTGAAAAATCAGGCGGAAAGACCGGTCACTGGGAGAGATCCTGATGATACGTATATATTTTTTTGCAAAAATTAAAGAAGAACTTTCTCTTAATTTTTTTGATCTAGATATAAAAACTCCATGCACTGTTTCTGACATAAGAAATTCATTGGTTTCTGAATTTAATAGTCACAAATATTTGTTCAGCACCGAATATTCAATATGCGCAGTAAATCAAGAATTATCCGATGAAAAAAAATGCGTAGAAAGTAATGATGAAGTTGCTTTTTTTCCTCCGGTCACAGGAGGTTAGAATGAACTACAAGGCAACTACTGAAAACATTAAAATATCTGTTCAGGAAAATGACTTTTCGATAGAAAAAGAAAATCATTTTTTGAGCAACCAAGCACCTGAAACCGGGGCTGTCGTCACCTTTACCGGACGGGTTCGCGAGTTCAGCGAGCAACCTGATGTCACCGGGCTCTTTTTAGAGCACTACCCCGGTATGACAGAGAAATCATTAAAACGCATCATAGAACAAGCCCAACAGCGCTGGGACATTCAACGTATCAGAGTCATTCACCGAATCGGCTCACTGGCCGTTGAAGATCAGATTGTGTTCGTTGGTGTCAGCAGTGCGCACAGAGAAGCTGCTTTCGAAGCTGCCCGTTACATCATGGATTACCTGAAGACTGAAGCGCCTTTCTGGAAAAAAGAAATCACCCGATCTGGTGAGCATTGGGTTGAGGCAAGAGAAAAAGATCAGACAGCCCGGGCGCGCTGGAGCAACCCGGACTGAAACCAAACATCGGATCAGTCCTGCAGACGCAGATTGCGCGTCGCACCTTCTAATCTGTCGGCGTTGGTTTCATTGCCCAGTTTAATCATCAGGCGCAGATCGTTCGGCGAGTCAGCATGGGCGATCGCGTCTTCATAGGTAATCTCACTCTGCTCGTAGAGAGCGTACAGCGCCTGGTCAAAGGTCTGCATACCCAGTTCTGTCGAGCGCGCCATCAGGCTCTTCAGCTCGTGTACATCGCCTTTACGGATCAGGTCCGACACCAGAGGTGTATTCAGTAAGACCTCGACAACAGCACGACGACCACGACCATCAGGCGTCGGAATTAACTGCTGCGCCACGATCGCTTTCAGGTTCAGAGAGAGGTCCATCCAGATCTGCGAATGTCGCTCCGGTGGGAAAAAGTGAATGATGCGATCAAGCGCCTGGTTCGCGTTATTACTGTGCAGAGTGGCAAGACACAGATGACCTGTTTCAGCAAAGGTAATCGCGTGTTCCATCGTTTCAGCAGAACGTACCTCACCGATCATGATCACATCCGGTGCCTGACGCAGGCAGTTCTTCAGCGCAACTTCATAGCTGTCAGTATCCAGGCCGACTTCACGCTGAGTAACAATGCAGGTTTCATGCTGATGGATAAATTCGATCGGGTCTTCGATGCTGAGAATATGCCCCTTACTGTTGCGGTTACGGTAGCCAATCATCGACGCCAGCGAGGTCGATTTACCCGCCCCCGTTGCACCTACAAACAGAACCAGGCCACGTTTAGCGAGCGATAACTCTTTAATAACTTCAGGTAAGCCGAGCTGATCAATGTTCGGAATCCGGGTTTCAATCCGTCGCAGCACCATCCCAGCGACATTGCGCTGGAAGAAGGCACTGGCACGGAAACGACCAATCCCCGTCGCATTGATCGCGAAGTTCAGTTCTTTCCGTTCTTCAAACTCAGCCTGCTGTCTGTCATTCATGAGCCCGTAGACGATTTCTTTCGCCTGCTCAGCACTGAGAACAGTTTTGTTGAGAGGAACCAGCTTGCCATGGACCTTCATGGACGGCGGAACACCGGCCGTAATGAAGAGATCTGACGCGGTCTTTTCAACCATTAACCGCAGAAACTTATCCATTGACACAATCAGTTACCTCAGAAGTTTTCTGGCATTTTTGCCTTTTCACGGGCGATTTCACGACTGATCAGGCCTTTGCTGACCAGGCTTTGCAGACATTGATCCATGGTCTGCATCCCATGCGCAGCCCCAGTCTGAATGGCAGAGTACATCTGCGCAACCTTGTCTTCACGAATCAGGTTACGAATCGCCGCCGTACCAACCATAATCTCATGGGCTGCAATCCGGCCGCCACCGTTCTTTTTCAGCAGCGCCTGAGACACAACGCCTTGCAGCGACTCAGATAACATCGAACGCACCATGGATTTTTCTTCCGCCGGGAATACATCGACAATACGGTCAATGGTTTTCGCCGCGGAGCTGGTGTGCAGAGTACCAAACACAACGTGGCCTGTTTCTGCGGCGGTCAACGCCAGACGAATGGTTTCAAGGTCACGCAGCTCGCCCACGAGAATCACGTCAGGGTCTTCACGCAGCGCTGAGCGTAGCGCTTCATTAAAGCCCAGCGTATCGCGATGCACTTCACGCTGGTTAATCAGACTCTTCTTCGATTCGTGAACAAATTCGATCGGGTCTTCAACTGTGAGGATATGGTCGAACTTGGTCTCATTAATGTAATCGACCATAGCCGCCAGCGTGGTTGATTTACCTGAACCGGTTGGGCCAGTCACAAGTACAATGCCACGGCTGATCATGGCGAGATCTTTAAACACCTGCCCCATGCCCAGCTGATCCATAGTCACAACTTTTGACGGAATGGTACGGAACACGGCGCCCGCACCGCGGTTGTGGTTAAAGGCATTCACACGGAAACGGGCAACGCCAGGCACTTCGAACGAGAAGTCAGTTTCCAGAAATTCTTCGAAATCTTTTCGCTGCTTGTCGTTCATAATGTCGTACACAAGGGCGTGCACTTCTTTGTGACTCAGCGCTGGTAAATTAATACGGCGGACATCACCATCGACACGGATCATAGGAGGCATATCTGCCGACAGGTGGAGGTCAGAGGCCCCCTGCTTCGCGCTAAAGGCCAATAACTCGGTAATATCCATGTGATCCTCTCTATGATCTCGGGCCAGATGCGCCAGCTCAGCCAGACAGCCCTATAAATGCCAATATATTAGTGATGCGACCAGTCGGATGAAGCGGTCAATCCCTCGACTGGTGTATGATGTAATGTAATCGCTGTTGAACAAATTTCTATGAACAGCGTCACTACAGCAACAATCAAGTTAATCCTAAACCAAGCAAGCGTAATGTCTACTGTCGAACAGAACTATCAACGGGTCCGTGAGCGTCTTAACGCGGCCTGTGCAAACGCTTCACGCGAGCCTGAAAGCATTCGCCTGCTGGCGGTGAGTAAAACTAAACCCGCGAGCATGGTGCGCACCTGTTATGAACTGGGTCAGCGAGCCTTCGGTGAGAATTACCTGCAGGATGGGCTCGACAAGATTGAAGCCTTGTCGGAGCTGACCGACATCGAGTGGCATTTTATCGGCCCGCTGCAATCAAACAAAACACGCCCGGTCGCCGAGTACTTTCATTGGCTGGAAACGCTGGATCGTGAAAAGATCGCCCGCCGCCTGAATGAACAGCGCCCTGACGATCTGCCGCCGCTGAACGTACTTATCCAGGTCAACATCAGTAACGAAGAGCAGAAGAGTGGCATCGCGACAGACAGCGTCGCGAGTTTTGCGCAGAATCTCCTATCCTTGCCTAGACTGAAAGTTCGGGGATTGATGTGTATCCCGGAAGCAACCAGCGATGAGGAGCGACTGCGAGATCAGTTCCTCAAAATGCATAGGCTGTGGCAGGAATTAAAGGAACTATGCCCGGACGCAGACACGCTGTCGATGGGCATGTCGTCCGATCTTGAACTCGCGATTGCATGTGGATCAACGGAAGTTCGTATCGGCACAGACATATTCGGAGCGCGGGACATCCCGGGCGCTCAGTGAAGGTATTCAGAAGCAGGAACCAACAATGACACAGATAGCATTCATCGGCGGTGGCAATATGGCCACCAGCATCATCGGCGGCCTGATCAGAGAGGGTGCAGTCAGCCCGGATCTGATTCACGTCAGTGACCCAGGCGCAGAGCAACGGGAACGCCTCACCCGCGATTTTGGCATTGTGACCCATGAGTCCAATCTCGACGCTATCAGCAGCGCGACCGTGGTTATCCTTGCAGTAAAGCCACAGATGATGAAAGCCGTACTGGAACCGCTGCAGGCCACGCTGAACACCCGCCAGCCGCTACTTATTTCTGTTGCAGCGGGTATCAGTCTGCCAACGCTTAAAGAATGGAGTGGATGTACAGCCGTCGTACGCGCAATGCCGAACACGCCTGCGCTGACAGGTTTCGGCGCTACCGGGTTGTTTGCCAGTGAAGAAGTGTCGCTGGACCAGCGTAATCTGACGGATACCTTGCTCGGCGCCACAGGCCTGGCTATGTGGGTACAGACCGAAGCTGAAATTGACGCGGTCACGGCGTTGTCTGGCAGTGGCCCGGCTTACTACTTCCTGCTGATGGAATCCATGATCGATGCCGGTATCAAACTCGGGCTGAGCGAAGAAACCGCACGTCGTCTGACCTTACAGACGGCGCTGGGCGCAGGAAAAATGGCGAGCAGTTCGGATGTTGCCCCGGATGAATTACGTCGCCGGGTAACGTCTCCGGGCGGTACCACTGAACAGGCAATCGCGACGTTCGAAGGCGCGCACCTGCGCGATATCGTTAAAGCCGCCATGGACGCCGCCGCAAGAAGAGCCGCTGAGCTCAGCGACGAACTGGGCAATGGCTGAATCCTGACTCAGCAGGGGGTGAAATTTTCTCAGGCGTCCCCATCTGAGGTAATAAGTATTTGAGAATATAAGCACTTGAGATAACAAGTGGGTTAACAAGATC
>NZ_DDKU01000059.1:0-10538 GCF_002339775.1 Thalassolituus sp. UBA2590 | reverse complement strand
GGTTGAACCACAGTCGCTTGTTATCTCTGAATAAAGAAACCACTCTGAATTTTGTTGAGCTGGAAGGTTGTGCTGACTTCCCTGAAGTAGCGGTTAATGCCTATGGCGATCGCGACGCTTTGAAAGGTAATGTGGATTTACCCGTCCGTGGTTATATCGACGCACATACTCATATTTCGTCCTACGAATTTATGGGCGGAAAATTCATGGCGGGAGAGCCTTTCCACCGCTTCGGTGTAGGGGAAGCACTGAAAGATTCTGCCCATCTTCACGGTAAAGATGGATCGCTCGACCTGATTGGTAATCTCTACACCTTTAACGATATTAACAACCGCTACGACACCCGTGGCTGGCCAGATTTTCCCTGGTGGCCAAATCATCAGCAGATGAGTCACTCGGGCTACTACTATAAATGGATGGAGCGTGCTTACCTGTCGGGGCTACGCATTATGGTTACCAACCTGGTTGAAAATGAAGTGCTCTGCTGGGCTCAGAGCCGGATCAATCCTGCATCATGGATAAACCCGAACAGCTGCAATGTTATGGACTCAATCCGCTTGCAGGCACAGCGGCTTCGTGAACTCGAAGAGTATGTCGATGCGCAGGCGGGAGGGCCGGGTAAAGGCTTTTTCCATATTGTCACCACACCTCAGGAAGCCCGTGAAACAATCGCCGAAGGGCGGATGGCCGTGGTGCTGGGTATTGAAGCCTCGGAAACCTTTAACTGCGGACTGAATGACTACTGCACTCGTGAAACCATAGAGGCTCAACTTCAGGAAGTATACGACCTTGGGGTTCGCTCTTTGTACCCGACTCATAAATTCGATAATCAACTGGCCGGATCTGTTGTTGAAAGTGGTTTTATTAATATCGGGCAGCTGCTGTCTACGGGGCGCTTTTTTGAAACAGAAGAATGTGCAGCACATACCCACGGTAAGCCAATGACGTCCGGCTTTCCTCTTATCGGAGATATCCCTGTTATTCGGGAAATTCTTGATGCCGTGCACCTTAATCCGGAATACGACGAATCTCGTCCGCACTGCAATCAACACGGCCTGAGTCCTCTGGGAAGCTACCTCGTGAACCGCATGATTGACCTGAAAATGATGGTTGAACTGGACCATATGAGTGACGCAACCGCGACAGCGGTCATGGATATTGCCGAAGCCAGAGGTTACAGCGGTGTTCTCTCGACGCACAGCTGGATGCTTAATGCGCCAGGTGGAGCCGTGCATCGTAATACTGAGCGTCTGATTGAAGCGGGCGGATTCGTAGCCCCTTATAATAGCGACGCGACGGACCTGGTTCGTCGTGTTGATCGTTATCTGGATATTCTGGCAGATACCGAATATCTCAACGGTGTCGGTATTGGTACCGACATGAGTGGCCTGGGTGGACAGCCGGGTCCGAGATCGGATGTGGCAACGAACCCATTACTTTATCCATTTATATCGGAGTTCGGTATCGAGTTTAACCGCCAGGTATCAGGTAACCGGACCTTTGATTTTAATCAGGATGGAATGGCGCATTACGGCATGCTTGCGGATTTTATCGAAGACCTGAGGCAGCAGGCGCCAGTGCGAACCTATGAAGCTGTCATGACGTCTGCAGAGGCGTATCTGCAGACCTGGGAGCGATCAACGGCCGCGGGTGTCACCGAGCATTATGAACCGACTGGTCTGAAAGACATTGATTAATTACGTAATCTGGTAAGAACATTTTCCAGGGAAGAATCCAGGGGTATGCCGCTGCTGTTCAGAACACCAGCGAGCCCCTGGTACCAGCCGATTGACATACTTCAGCGTCTTTGCGGACAACTTCAGGGTCAACAGCATGACACGAGGCGAAGTTCAGAGCTCGGCCTTTTCTGAAACCTATAATGCTGCAAGAGTGTTTGTGCTTGGGGGGCTTCGCGCTTTTCTGGCGCAGTCTCAGGGCTAAGCCCGGATAATCGAATTATGGCGCCAGATCAAGATAATGAGACTTGGATTTGCAGGCCAAAAGCACCCGGTGGTAATCTTGACGAAGCTGCCCGCAGAGGTGGCATTCACCACAACTCCTGGGTAGTTAACAACCTGTGAGAGGCTCAAGAATGAGACCAATATACGCTTCAGTCAGTGCGCTGTTAGGAATGACCTGCGCTTTGTCTGCAATTGCCGCCGAACCGTTTAATTACGACTATCTGGGTATCACTTACGATTACCAGCGTATTGGCGTTGATGGCTTCAGTGAAGAACTGGAAGGGCATCGGGTTACGGCAATATACTCCGAAGAGCTGAAGCAAGGGCTCATCTATCAGGCGTTCGGTACCACCGAATTTACCGATGACGAGTTGATGAGTTCTGGAGATTCCTACTTCTACGAGCGGGATTCTATCGATCTGGGTGTCAGTTTAGGCGCTCATATTCCATTCACGGCAAAAGCGGATGCAGTGGGAACCGTCAAGCTGGGTTACTCATTCTATGACGTCTACTCAGGTCTCAAATTGGATGGTGATGCCACCACGACCGTGGTCGATGAGTCAGGCTCTGAGCCCTTTGCGGACATATCTGCGGGTATTCGCTGGTTCCTGGATGACTACAACAGTATCGATATTCAGCCCTTGCTCGGTGTCATTGTGACAGAAGATACCAACGACGCTTACTTTCGTGGTCGGGTCAGTACGCGCTTAGTCGGTACGATGGAGGCGTATCTCGATATGACGACCTATCTGGATTCAGATTATCGTGCCTTTGGAACAGGCATATTCCTCTACTACTGAAATAAATAATAACCATGGAGTGCAAGAGGATTTGTGCTCCTGCAAACCAACAAGGACGTTGAATGAAACCTTTCCTGATTCTGCTACTAACTATCGCTCTCCTCGCCTGTGGAGGAGGCTCTCCCGCCACTACGTTAAGCAGCGGTACAGATGAAGAAACTGACGAAGGGCTGTTCCGTGAGTGGACAGAAACCGATAGCGGTTTCCTTCTTGATCTCACCGGCGGCGCACTAAACAGTAACCTCGCCTATTACTTTGTCGAAGAAGACGGATCACGTTGTGATTGCAGTCTGACGTTTCTGGGTGACGAAACATCAGGTTCCTATGTTCTTAAGCAGTGCACGTATCGGGTAGGAAGTTCAGGCGGAGACCCTGGCTGTAATTCTTCTAATCACACTGGGACGTACGAGCGGGACAATAATCGGCTTTCGATTTGTGACGACACTCAGGATTGTTCCACATATCGCTGAGTGTCTGAAATAAACGCGTTGATCATGAATCAGAAGTAAACACGGATACCGTAAACGTAGGTTGGGGCAGAGTGCTCAATATCTTTCTGGTAAGAAAAACGACCAGACAGAATGTCTGAAATATTCAGCTCCGCAGACAGGTCGACGATAATCGAATCTTCCTCTTCACCGGTCGCATAAGACACAGTGCCTGATAATTCCAGAGGTGAGTATTCAGATAGACGATAACGGGTTTCAAGATTAAGCGCCGAGCTGTCGGTATAGGTTACCGTGGACTCGCTGAAAAAGAAATTCACATCAGTGCGCTGAAACTTAGTTTCTACATCAGACTTAATTTCGCTGTACGACAGTCCTGGGATGAAGTGCAGGGTAGGGGTGATCTGGAAGTAGCGATCGATAGCAATCCGTAATGTCCGCTGATCAACATCGGCACCATATCTGGCTTCATCTGTCTCATAGCGGTCTTTCAGCTCAACAAATCCCGCGGAAACACTGGCGACTACCTGATATCCAAGATCTTTCTGGAGCTCAAGGACCGTTGCTGTTGTTTTTTCAGGCTCTCCCGAAGAAGGAGAATCCAGCTTGCTCTTTGCGAAGCTAGCCTGAACGTAATCATAGTTTATCGCCGAGTCGGCAAATGACAGAGTAGGAAGGGCAACGGCCGCAGCCAGGACAGCAGACTTGAACGAGGGCATAGTGTTTTCCGTAATCGCAGCGCATCAGCGCCCGTTTCTGATAATTATTATTATGCCCGATAGTACAGAAACTGCCCGGATTATCAACAGAGTTCTGAGGCTGCAGAACGAAAGAGGCCCGCACGACGCGCCGCTGTGACCGGCGCGGATGCGGGCCTGAAACCCAGCGAAGTAATTAGCTCAGATCAAAACGATCCGCATTCATCACCTTCACAAAGGCCTTCACGAAGTCATTAACGAACTTCTCTTTGTTGTCGTCCTGAGCATACACCTCAGCGTATGAGCGCAGAATCGAGTTGGAGCCAAATACCAGGTCGACACGCGTAGCAGTCCATTTGGTTTCGCCGCTCTTACGATCAACAATGTTGTAGTGGCTCTTGCTCGCGGGTTCCCATTTGTACGCCATATCGGTCAGGGTAACGAAAAAGTCGTTGCTCAATACACCGACATTATTTGTGAATACGCCGTGCTCGCTGTCGCCAAAGTTGGTACCCAGCACACGCATACCACCGATCAGAACCGTCATTTCTGGGGCTGTCAGACCCATCAACTGAGCGCGGTCGAGCAGCATTTCCTCTGGCGAAACGACGTACTCTTTCTTGGCATAGTTGCGGAAGCCGTCAGCGAGAGGCTCAAGGACATCAAACGACTCAGCATCGGTCTGATCGTCAGTGGCGTCTCCACGACCCGGCGCAAATGGGACAGTAAGGTCCACGCCCGCATCTTTCGCTGCTTTCTCTACCGCAGCCGTACCGCCGAGTACGATCATATCGGCAATACTGACGGGCTTACCGAAGCCAGCACGAATGCCTTCAAGAACAGCCAGAACTTTTTGCAGGCGCTCAGGCTCATTACCTTCCCAGTTTTTCTGAGGCGCTAAGCGGATGCGTGCACCGTTCGCACCACCGCGAAAATCCGAACCACGGAAAGTACGAGCGCTGTCCCAGGCAGTCGCGACCAGTTCAGCGACAGTCAGGTCGGTTGCCAGAATCTGCGCTTTCAGGTCAGCAACCTCTGAATCGCTCAGCTCATAATCCACTGCAGGAATCGGGTCCTGCCAGATCAGATCTTCTGCTGGTATATCTGCACCCAGGTAACGGCTCTTCGGCCCCATATCGCGGTGGGTCAGCTTAAACCAGGCACGGGCGAACACATCTGAGAAGTACTCAGGGTCTTTATGGAAACGTTCGCAGATTTTGCGGTATTCCGGGTCCATTTTCATCGCCATATCGGCGTCTGTCATCATCGGCATGGTGCGGATGCTCGGGTCTTCAACGTCTACCGGCATATCCTCTTCCTTGATATCCACCGGCTTCCACTGCCACGCACCCGCAGGGCTCTTGGTCAGCTCCCACTCGTGATTCAGCAGCATATCGAAGTAGCCCATATCCCACTTGGTCGGATTGGTTGTCCAGGCACCTTCAGGGCCGCCGGTCAGGGTATCGCGACCAATGCCACGACCCTTATGGTTGTTCCAACCAAGACCCTGTTCATTCACGTCCGCGGCTTCAGGTTCAGGGCCAAGATCATCCGCGTTCGCGTTACCGTGACATTTACCCACGGTGTGGCCGCCTGCAGTCAGGGCTACGGTTTCTTCATCGTTCATCGCCATACGCTTAAAAGTATCGCGTACATCAGCTGCTGACTTGAGTGGGTCAGGTTTGCCGTCGCGGCCTTCCGGGTTCACATAGATCAGGCCCATCATTACCGCAGCGAGTGGGTTTTCCATCTCGTGATCATCGGAATAACGGCTGTTATCGTTGTTACTCGGTGCCAGCCATTCTTTCTCTGAGCCCCAGTAGGTGTCTTTTTCAGGGTGCCAGATATCTTCACGACCACCGGCGAAACCAAAGGTTTTCAGGCCGAACGACTCGTACGACAGGTTACCGGCCAGAATCATCAGATCTGCCCACGAGAGCTTGTTACCGTATTTCTTTTTGATTGGCCAAAGCAGGCGACGCGCCTTATCAAGGTTCGCGTTATCCGGCCAGCTATTCAGCGGCGCGAAGCGCTGGTTGCCGGTGTTCGCACCACCACGACCATCGGCAAGACGGTATGAACCCGCAGCGTGCCACGCCATACGAATCATCAGGCCGCCGTAATGCCCCCAGTCGGCGGGCCACCAGTCCTGGCTGTCAGTGAGCAGTGCTTTCACATCATTCTTCACAGCCTCGAGATCAAGCTTTTTGAATTCTTCGGCGTAATTGAAATCTTCGCCAAGCGGATTCGTTTTGGTGTCGTGTTGGTGGAGAATGTCGAGATTCAGGCTGTTCGGCCACCAGTCGGTGT
This sequence comes from Thalassolituus sp. UBA2590, assembly GCF_002339775.1. Classification (NCBI taxonomy): domain Bacteria; kingdom Pseudomonadati; phylum Pseudomonadota; class Gammaproteobacteria; order Oceanospirillales; family Oceanospirillaceae; genus Thalassolituus; species Thalassolituus sp. UBA2590. The sequence continues at coordinate 4,323 of NZ_DDKU01000059.1, read as the reverse complement.
TCGAATTTCCGTGTTGCGTGACACTGCCGTGCATAACCGGGCATTTGCCCGCAGAATTGTTGTCCATCGTCGCACCTCATCAATTGCTATCGTTGTTAGCGTTGCTTGTGATTACTAAGATACAGAGTAGCGCGATACGTTGATATTAAAATTATATTAAATATATTGATCTGATAGTTATAACTGATTATGTCGGGTTGGACGGTATGAGGGCGCAAGCTTCAGGGCCGCACCCGCACAAAGTCAGCTGTTGGCTGCTACGGCTGACCGGTTGAATTGAACCAACAGCATAATGACAGAGGCAACAATGACAGGAACAAATGATACCCAGAGCACGATATCCCACCCCCAGTAGCTGAGTATGCCCCCCGAGGCAAAAGAGCCGATTGCCATCAGCGAGAATACGATGAAATCATTCAGTGATTGCACACGGTTTTTCTCTTCTGATCGGTGGCACTGTAGGATCAGCGCTGACGCTCCGAGAAAGCCAAAATTCCAGCCTATGCCCAGTACGATCAGCATGGACCAGAAGTGGAGTACATCCACACCATGGAGAGAAATTCCGGCTGCAATGGCAGTGAGTATCAATCCTAGAGCTGAAATACGGATGGCTCCGAAACGCGCAATCAGGTGCCCGGTAAAAAAGCTGGGCCCATACATGGCAATCACATGCCATTGAATTCCCAGGTTTGCATCGGCCTGCGAGTGTCCATGAAAATGCATCGCAAGCGGAGCGGCCGTCATCAGGAAGTTCATCACCAGGTAAGAGACGGCACCACAAACAACGGCAGGCAGAAAGAGGGGCTGGCGAATAATGTCACCCAGCGCGCGACCTCCAGCAACTTCTTCAACGCTAGGGCGTGGCAACTTAACACCCGACAGAACTGCGCCGGCAAGGGCTGCAGTAAGCGCCTGAATCAGGAAAGACGCCGCAAAGGGTGGAGTATCTAACCCGGGCAGAGAGAGATTCATCGTGTGCGTAATCAGCTGGGGGCCAACGACACCTGCCGCGATTCCGCCAGCCATCACCATAGACAATGCTCGTGGCTGCCTGTCAGGCGCTACGCCATCGGTCGCCGCAAAACGAAAGGACAGAACCACCGCAGCATACGCGCCGCCGAATATTGTCGACAGGCACAGAAGAGTGAATGAACTGTAGATCATTGCAGCCATCGCCGATACCCCCGAAAGTACCCCCAGAGCAGTACCGGCCTGAAATGCAATCAGGCGCCCATAGCGCTGTGCTATGAGCCCCGAGGGCAGAATGCAAAGTGCCATGCCTACAACAAACAGAGAAATCGGGAGTGTCGCCAGTGCCGGATCAGGAGCCAGCTGATGACCTATGACCGCGCTGGTGGCAAAAATCACGACCGAGTTTGCACCCGCCAGTGCCTGAGCAATGGCCAGACGCCAGATATTATTGGTTTGTTGAGCTTCACTGAGTTGCATGGATGAGTGCCTTAAAGTCCCTGAACCTGACGTTCCTGAACACGGAGCTTATCGTATATTTAGCGTCATCGGCGAGGTGTGAGAGGTGAAATAGTGATATTCAGAAATGACCTCCCCATAGGAGGCCGAATATAATTTGTGACTAATTGAAAATTAATGATATTTTATCAATTTTCGGAGTTAGTCATCCCGGAACATCCGTTGCTGGATGGTCGAAAGGACATTGATGGTCATTAGTAAAAGTTACTAAGAAGTAGTAAGAGTTAGTAATTCTTACTTGACGCAACGGGCATGTTGGGACTAGAGTTGCCTGTAACACGGCCCCGATCAGTAACCTCTACGGAGGAAGCTGCTGAGGGGTTTTTTAATGCCTGTCGTTCATGCTCACCAGTTCCAGTGCTGCCAATCATCTATTGCACCCATTGCATCCAGTGACAGGGCAGGTTCGCTTCCGCTCAACGGAAACTCTTCCAGTAAACTTGACATACGCTCCCACCAGTTAGATGTTGGGTTTATCGTTTGTAGCAAGTGCTGGATTATACAGAATAGTAGGAATGGCCTGGCAACCAGACGTCCGTTATCCCACGCATGACGGAATATAGGCACTTCTGACTTCCCCGGCTTTTGCGGTTGATCAATGATGTTTCGATTCCAGAGGCGGCTGTGGTGTGCACATACGTTACGAAGGTAGTTCAGACTACGAAGCCATGAGGCAAAGACACCACCATTCTGAATTCCATATCGACTCGATATCGTATCCTGGTGTTCATCTTTTAGGCCGGCAAACAAGCGTGACATACAGCCGAAGTCCCAGACTTCGCAGGCAATCCAGATAGCAATCGGCAGGCCATATTTCTCTTTGTTGTGTTTAATGAACTCTTCTTTGGATCTATCGAGTAACCTTGCATGGTTAGTCAGCCAGACGTGGTAGTCGCTCAGGCCGCCTCTTGCATTTAGGTTCTGTGTAAACTCGTCTGACAGTAGCTCTGGCTTGAGGTAAGCGAACGCATCAAGTTCACCAAGTGTGTGAGATATATCGACCCGAAGAGCAACTTCTATTCTCTCTAATGCATCAAGTACCAGCAACCGCAGTTTCTTATCAAACACATACAGCTCGACAGCATCCTGAAAGCTAAGGCCGTGCTTAAAGGATTCAAGAGGGAATGTTTGAACTTTCTTATCTTTCTTCGATGGTTTGCCCGGCAGCTCCGGAATTGAGCAAGCCGGACCTGAGCGCTCTCTGAATGGGTACCAGTAACCGCTCAACCGATAGTACCCTATACGCCGCAAAGCCTGCTCTGCACGTTGTTCGTCAGTGACTGCTAATCCGTGTGCTTGCAGCTTGTCTAATTGCTCTTCAATGCTGAGCCAAGGTTTGTTGTAGGTCATCGTTTGTCCATCAATCTAACCGGTTACCAGATCATGGTACTACAGAGAACAACTTTTTCAGCAGAGCCTTATTGTCTTGCGAGCTTTCCTTGCTTTCAGTTTTTGCGTCTTTTTCTTGCGGCGTCTTTCCGGGTCGCCAGAGCTTATTTCAGGAGGCTCTTTGAACCCTTCACCAGCTTTAGATAAACGAGCACGAATAATACGAGCCGAGGCATTTGTATCTTCTTGAGACATACCACGCTTGGCTTTCTCTTTGGTGATGTTCGTAGTTTTTGCCATCCTGTGGTGCCGCAATTTAGAAATACATTGCAAACAGCCAACATCGTTTACGCTAAGTTATTGATTTATAGTGTAAAAAGATGGCCTCCCCATAGGAAGCCGAATATTTCTTATAACTCATTGAAAATTAAAGATAATTTCAACAGATATTTATGTTGTTACCCCGGAAGTTACCCCGATCAATCCGTTGATAGACGGTCGACATGACACTACCGGACATTAGTAGAAGTTACTAAAAAGTAGTAAGAATGAGTAATTCTATCTTGACGTGACCGGCTCATCGACATAGAGTTCTTTGTAACACGGCCCCCGCCTCTTTGCTCTTACTTCGGTAGGATGTCATACGCGGGGGTTTTTTATTGCCTGATGAAAACCTACCACCATGCATGCCAGTTGCTCGGGGCCCCCATTGCTTCAATACTAATTTTGTAATCGGAAACAACGTTAGGGAATTGATCCAGATGCCCTTTCATGCGGTTGTGCCATTCACTCGACGGATTCAGTTGCAAGACCATGTGGCGACATATAGCGATTAACAGAAACGGCCGTGATTTAAGTTCGGCATCAGTGAGTCCACTTGATCGCATTTGGTCCAGCCAGGATAGTGCTCCTGGGCCAGGTATGGAGGGCTGGTCGATAATGTTCCGATTCCAGAGGCGGCTGTGATGTGCGCAGATATTTCTTAAATAGTTTAGAGAACGCATCCAGCTCTGAAAGGCTTCCCAATCGGGTACTCCGTATTTTCGAGCAATCTGAGTCTGATGCTTTACTTTCATCATGGCAAATAGTTGCGATAAAGCGCCAAAGTCCCAAGTCTCTATGGCAACCCAGATAGGTAAGTCTGGACCATGGTTCGCCTTATAATGTTCGACGAAGTCCTCTTTGGAACGTGCTTCAACGTAAATACGCTTCTGATTCCAGGCACTGAATGCAGTTGGCTTGCCACTGCTCTTGGTTTTATTGGCAAATGATTTGTGCAACTTGTCTTGCTTGGTGTGTGCAAAGGTATCTAGTCTGCCCAGTAGATGGGCGACATCTACCCGCAACGCAATTTCAATGCGCTCCAGAGCATCCAGTAGGAGCAGTCTGAGCTTCTTATCAAAGAGATAGAGTTGTACCGAGTCTTTCAGTTCAGTATTGGGAATGTAATCATCTGTGACACCTGATACTCGCCCTTTAGTATCGAAACTCTTTTGCCTGAATGGA
>NZ_DDKU01000063.1:0-12639 GCF_002339775.1 Thalassolituus sp. UBA2590 | reverse complement strand
GGCGATCGTTCATCATGCCTTCGATGCGCGCCTTACCCCAGGACGGACGCCACTCGACGGTGTTCTCAACTTCATTCATCGCCTGATCCAGCAGGCCTGCCTGATTCATGCTGATAAACCACTGCGGCGTCGCACGGAAAATAATCGGCGTTTTATGGCGCCAGCAGTGCGGGTAGCTGTGCGTGATGTTGGCTTTTTTCACCAGTGCACCGCGCTCATTCAGAATGCCCAGTACACGGAAGTTACCTTTATCCGCTGTACTTAATCCCGTCAGCTCAAGCGCTTCCAGTGCAGGGTTGGCAATAAAGTTACCCTGAGAATCAACCAGCATTTCGTCGGATTTAACGCCGTAAACGTTCGAGACAACGTAGTCATCCACACCGTGCATAGGCGCGGTATGAACAGCCCCGGTACCCGAATCGGCCGTGACGTGTTCGCCGGTGATCACAGGCACGAATTTATCGCCGCCTTCTTTACCCGGCATAAACGAATGCTTGACCTTAAACGGCGCTTCATTCTGGTCTGGCGTCTGACCAAAAGCTTTACCTTTTGCAGTGCCCAGAACTTCATAACCATCTGCATCCAGCCCATAACGCTGAGCCGCGTCATCTACGAGGTCTGTAGCCAGCAGAAGAACTTCGTCCGCTTCTTTCAGCAGGACCAGTGAGTATTCAAGTTCAGGGTGAACAGATACCGCTTCGTTAGCAGGCAAGGTCCATGGCGTCGTGGTCCAGATCACGATACTGACTGGCTTATCGACGTCGACGTTAAATACACCAGCAATTGCCTGGGTATCCGGGAAGGTGAACTTCACGTCAATCGCGACGGATTTCTTGTCCTGATATTCAACCTCTGCTTCCGCAAGCGCAGAGCCACAGTCAGAACACCAGTTAACCGGCTTGAAGCCTTTGTGCAGGTGTCCGGCATCAATGATCTTGCCAAGGGTGCGGATGATGTCGGCTTCAAATTTGAAGTCCATGGTCAGGTACGGGTTTTCCCAGTCACCCAGAACCATCAGGCGTTTGAAATCGTTGCGCTGACCTTCAACCTGCTCAGCCGCGTATTCACGACAATGCTGGCGGAACTCGCTGGCGCTGACCTTCTCACCGACTTTGCCAACCTTAGCTTCAACCTTCAGTTCGATCGGCAGACCATGGCAGTCCCAACCCGGAATATACGGCGCATCTTTACCGCTCAGCGTCTGGGACTTGATGATGACGTCTTTCAGAATCTTGTTAACTGCGTGACCGATGTGAATATTGCCGTTCGCGTACGGAGGGCCATCATGCAGAATAAATTTATCCCGTCCTGCGCGTGCTTCACGGATTTTGCGGTACAGACCAATTTCTTCCCAGCGCGCCAGCATTTCAGGCTCACGCTTTGCCAGATTTCCACGCATTGGAAATTCTGTATCCGGCAGGTTCAATGTCGGTTTGTATTGGCTTTCCACTTTATCGTTCATAAATTCACTGATTGCGTCAGGGGCCTGCTGCGTTAATGCGCGGCCTGTTATCGGTCAAATCGGAAAGAATCCGGTCGCGAAGCAAAATATGCCCGCGCCGCTTTCTTATCAGAGTCTATTGCAGACTTGAGCGCATCAAGTCCGTCGAATTTCATTTCATCACGAATCTTTTGCATAAAAGAGACGGTCAGGTGTTTACCGTACAGGTTTCCACTGAAACCAAACACGTGGACTTCCAATGATGGCTCAGGTTCACCACTGATCGTCGGCTTAACACCCAGATTAGCCACGCCGATGTATTCCTCGCGGCTTTCCTGCTCAATCAGGTGCACTGCGTACACACCGGTCATCGGCAGTCGGCTACGTTTAATCAGCACATTAGCTGTCGGTGTATCCAGCGTCCGCCCCAGTTGGCGACCATAGGCTACACGGCCTGACATCTGATATGGACGCCCCAACAGCTCCGCAGCCATCGGTAAATTGTCACGGGCCAACTCTTTGCGAACGCGGGTGCTGCTTACCCGGTCACCCGCAATTTCATGCGTTGGGGTATCGTCAACACTGAACCCTGACACCTTACCAGCGGTCTCCAGTGCGGCATAATCACCACTGCGATCGCAACCGAACCGGAAGTCATCGCCGACAATCAGGTGCTTCACCTGAATGCCGTCGATCAGAATACTCTGGATAAACTGAGCAGCAGACATACTTCGCAGTGATTCGTTGAATGGCAGGCACAGAAGATAGTCAATGCCAGCGTCGCGTAGATCCTGAAACTTATCGCGAAACCCTGCCAGACGCGGTGGCGCCAGATCAGGCGCAAAGAACTCTTTAGGCTGAGGCTCAAACATCATCACCAGAGTAGGCTTACCGTCCTCTGCTGATACCTTTTGCAGTGATTCCAGGATGCGGCGATGGCCAAGATGAAGGCCATCAAAATTCCCGATGGTCGCGACGCAACCATCGAAATCGACGGGCAAACTGGCATTCAGATTGTGCAGGCCACGAATCAGGCGCATCACAGGTACCGCTGCAAAATTAAAAGCACGGATTATAGCGGTTTAACACTGATCAGAACAGCTCGCCGCGGAGATGACGCAGACGCAACCCTGCCGCTGTCATTACGGCGAAATACACCACCACACCGGCCCCAACCAGCACAGACAGCCAACTTATTCGTTGCATCGTTTCCCAGGTTAACCAGTCTCCCGGAGCCCCCATCAACCATACAGACACGGCGGCCAGAGCCGAGTTAGCCAGCAAGAGGATCAGCATGAACTTCAACCAACCAGACTGAGGCTGATATACCCCACTTTTACGCAGTCCGCGGTAAAGCATGAAGACGTTGTAATAAGCTGCCAGAGAGGTCGCTAAAGCGAGACCGGCGTGCTGCAGTGGGTACACAAGTGCCAGATTCAACACCATATTCACGACCATAGCCTGAATACCAATTTTCACTGGTGTTTTCGTATCCTGACGGGCGTAATAGCCCGGCGCCAGAACCTTAATCATCATAAAGGCGAGCAGCCCAACGGCGTAGGCCTGCAAACTCAAAGTCATCTTACCGACGTCGTAAGCCGTGACTTCACCGTAGTAGAAGATCGTCGCCATCAGAGGCGTTGCGAGAAGCACCAGAGCCAGAGCAGCAGGCGTCGCTATCATAAACACCATACGAACTGCCCAGTCGATGGTGCGAGAGAACGCCTCTTTGTCTGCAGCCGCGTGCTTACCCGACAGCGCAGGTAAAATCACCACACCAATAGCAATCGCGAATACCCCCAAGGGCAGGTTATTCAAGCGATCTGAGTAGTACAGCCAACTGACGCTGCCGTCCTCAAGAAACGAGGCCAGCAGAGTATCCAACAAGAGATTGATCTGACTGACGGACACTCCAAACAGCGCCGGTACCATCAGTTTACCAATGCGCCGCACACCTTCATCTTTCGGTTTTACGGAAGGCAAAACCAGCAGGCGCATGCGCGCAATAAAGGGCAGCTGGAACATAAACTGGAACAGTCCGGCAAAGAAAACACCCCATGCCAGGGCATAGAGCGGCTCTTCGAAGTAATCCGTGAAGCCAAGCGTGGCAGCGATCAAGGTGACATTCAGAATAACCGGCGTGAAGGCCGGCACTGCAAAGCGCCCGTAGGCGTTCAGCACGCTGCTCGCAAAGGCCGTCAGCGATATAAAAAACAGATAAGGAAAGGTGATACGCAGCAGATCGCCTGTGAGGGCGAACTTTTCGGGGTCACTGCGAAAACCCGGAGAAAATACCCAGGGCAGATAATCGGCGCCAAGCACGGCCAGGCACGTGACACCTAACAGCGCCATGCCCAGAACACCCGAAACCCGGGCGACTAATAAGCGCACTTCATCGAAGGCTCTCTGCGTCCGGTACTCACTCAAGACCGGTACAAAGGCTACCGAGAACGCCCCCTCGGCAAACAGGCGGCGAAAAAAATTTGGAATTTTGAAGGCGACAAAAAATGCATCCGCACGCGCACCGAAGTACTGAGCCACAATAACATCGCGCGCCAGCCCCAGAACCCGACTCAGCAGGGTCATAACACTGACAATGGATGATGAGCGGAGCAGACTGCTGCTTTTCGCCTCTGGGCCGGATTCAGGCGTAGCGGACATAAGCGTTTCCGTGCGGATATGCGATATTTATACACAAAAAAACCCGCCGTTGGCGGGTTTTCTCTTCGATCTGAAGCAGGTATTAACCTTTCAGAGCGACAACCTTAGTGTTCAGACGGCTCTTGATGCGGGCAGCAGCATTCTTGTGCATGATGCCTTTAGTCACAGACTTGTCGATATAAGGTTTGCTTTGAGTAAACGCAGCCTGAGCCTGCTCGTAGTCAGCAGTTTCGATGGCGGCATTAACTTTCTTAACATAAGTGCGCACCATAGAACGCAGTGCCATAGTACGGGCACGACGTTTGATAGCCTGACGGGCGCGTTTACGAGAACCAGCGGAATTTGCCACAGTCGGCTCCTCAAATTCGGTTATTAACTTTAGTCGGGAATCTACGCGCTTGTGTGTAGGTACCCAGAGAGGGCCGGAATTATCCGGATATAAGCGGGGGCTGTCAACAGCTACAGCCCCTTTACCTTAAGCTCAATGCGAGCCAGAGATCAGAATCAGTCGATAACCACAGGTTCGAAAGATTTCACCAGATCATCAACCGCCTTCATCTGTGCCAGATACGGCTCCAGCTTATCCAGCGGCAGCGCGCACGGGCCGTCACACTTGGCTTCTGCAGGATTCGGGTGCGCTTCGATAAAGAGACCAGCAATGCCCAGCGCCATACCAGAACGCGCCAGCTCAAACGCCTGCTGGCGACGGCCATCGGCGGAATCAGCACGACCACCCGGGCGCTGCAGTGCGTGTGTCGCATCAAAGATCACTGGCGCCTGCTTTTTCATTTCGTCCATGCCCAGCATATCAACCACCAGGTTGTTGTAACCAAAGCTTGAACCCCGTTCACACAGCATGACCTTGTCGTTACCGGCTTCGGCAAACTTCTTGATGATGTGACGCATCTCGTGTGGTGCCAGGAACTGAGGTTTCTTCACATTGATCGCCGCACCGGTTTCAGCCATCGCAACCACCAGATCGGTCTGACGCGCCAGAAACGCTGGCAACTGGATAACATCAACCACTTCAGCAACAGGCGCCGCCTGATACGGTTCGTGAACGTCAGTAATCACAGGAACATTGAAGGTCTTTTTGATTTCTTCAAAAATCTTCAGGCCTTCTTCCATGCCCGGACCACGGTAAGAATTGATCGAAGAACGGTTCGCTTTATCGAACGATGCCTTGAATACGTACGGGATGCCCAGCTTTCCGGTCACCTCGACGTAGGTTTCACAGATTTTCATCGCCAGATCGCGACTTTCCAGCACGTTCATACCACCGAAAAGCGTAAACGGCTTGTCGTTGTTCACGTCCAGACCGGCTACGTTAACCGTCTCAATCATGTCTTTTATCTCCTGAAGTAAAATCCTGCTGAGTGCTCACACATTCTGGTTCAGAGAATAACCAGATTATCCCGGTGAATCATCTCGGGTTCTGTTACCGTTCCCAGCGCTTGTTCAAGTCCGGACGTCGGTGTTTTTAAAATCTTCTGCGCTTCACTGATGCTGTAATTCACCAGCCCCTTGGCGACCAGCTGCCCACGCTCATCACGGCATTCAACCACCTCACCGCGCTCAAAGCGACCTGTGGCTTTGCTGACACCAATTGGCAACAGACTGCGCCCGCCAGTGCGGAGCGCCTTCACTGCACCATCATCCAGCGTGAGTATACCGTGGGTCTTAAGATGGCCTGCGATCCATTGCTTTCGCGCAGCCACTGGCGCCTGCCCGGCTTTCAGCAGAGTGCCCACCAGTTCGCCCTGATGCAGGCGGGAAATAACATTATCTATGCGACCACCAACGATCAGGGTATCCGCTCCAGAGCGCGAAGCCAGCGTTGCTGCACGCACTTTGGTGACCATACCGCCCCGTCCAAGCGCACCGCCGCCACCGGCCATCGCGGCGTATTGTGGATCAGAAGCCATGCCTTCGAAGATCAGCGTTGCGTCGGGGTTTGAGCGCGGGTCCGCCGTGTACAGACCATCCTGATCCGTGAGAATAACCAGCAGGTCTGCTTCCACCAGATTGGCCGCTAACGCACCCAACGTGTCGTTATCACCAAAGCAGATTTCATCCGTTACCACAGTGTCATTTTCATTGATGATGGGAACAACCCCCATATCAAGAAGAGTACGCAGCGTGGTGCGAGCATTGAGGTAGCGCTTACGGTCGCTCAGATCATCATGCGTCAGTAGCACCTGCGCAGTATGCCGACCGTGTTTTGAGAAAGAGGTTTCGTAGGCCTGTACCAGCCCCATCTGACCGACGGCAGCCGCTGCCTGCAGTTTATGAACTTCATCCGGGCGGGTCTTCCAGCCAAGACGGGTCATACCTTCAGCAACTGAACCTGAAGAGACCAACACCACTTCATGACCGGCATTGAGCAGACCAGCAATCTGGTCCACCCAGCTTTGCATACCCTCACGATTCAGGCCCTTGCCGTCATTCGTCAGCAACGCACTGCCGATTTTAATCACCCAGCGTTTTGCGTCTTTCAGATTGTTACGCGAAGCCTGCCACTGCTCTGTTGTCATGCGTTACTGTCCGGCACGGGTTAGTCTTTTGTCGGGTTATTCGTTTGTCGAGTTATTCATTTGTATAGACGACTTCCACATCGTAGTCGTCATCATCATCGTCCTGCTTAGCCGCTTTACGCTCCGCACGTTCCTGACGACGACGCTCATGCAGCGCCTCGAGATGCTCGCGCGCTTCCTCTTCGACCTGTTCGCGCTCGGCCAGAATGGCTTCTGCAAACTCTTCGTCTTCGGCAGCGCGCTCGCGACGCTCTTCCATGTACTCCATGATGTCGCACACAAGCTTATGAGTACCGTCACGGTTGATCGCAGAAATACGATACACCGGACCATCCCATTCAAGCTTCTCAATAATTTCCTGGCAACGAGCCTCGCGCTCTTCTTCAGGCAGCAGATCAAGTTTGTTCAGCACCAGCCAGCGATCACGCAGCGCCAGTCCGGGCGAGAAGTTCTCAAGCTCACGACTGATGGCCTCTACGCGCTCTGCAGGGTCTGAATCATCAAACGGCGCCATATCAACAATATGCAGCAGCAGCTGAGTACGCACCAGATGCTTGAGAAAGCGTGTGCCAAGGCCAGCACCGTCCGCCGCACCTTCAATCAGCCCTGGAATATCCGCAATTACAAAACTGCGGTGTTCCTCAATGGAAACCACGCCCAGATTCGGTACCAGAGTCGTAAATGGATAATCCGCCACTTTCGGTGTCGCTGCTGATACCGAGCGGATAAAGGTAGATTTACCAGCATTCGGCAAGCCCAGCAGACCAACGTCGGCCAGCACCTTCAATTCGAGCTTCAGGTTACGCGACTCACCCGGCTGTCCCGGTTTTGACTGGCGCGGCGCCTGATTCGTCGATGACTTGTAGCGGGTGTTGCCCAAACCATGGAAACCACCCTGAGCAACGAGCAACTGATCACCATGCGCAGTAAGATCACCCAGTACTTCGTTGGTGTCGTCATCAATCGCTGTCGTACCTACGGGTACTTTCAAGACGATGTGATCACCCTTAGCACCAGTACAGTTACGACCCGCACCCGGACGACCATTTTCGGCCTTAAAGCGGCGAGTGTAGCGATAATCCACCAGAGTATTGGTGTTCTCGTCGGCTTCAAGGTACACAGAACCGCCATCACCGCCGTCGCCGCCGTCCGGGCCGCCCTTAGGGATGAATTTCTCACGACGGAAACTGACGCAGCCATTGCCGCCTTTGCCAGCTTCTACAGCGATACGGACTTCATCAACGAACTTCATGGTAATAACGCTCTGGTTTGGGATGTACAAATAAAAACGCCCCAACTGCTATGCAGTCAGGGCGCATCAGCATATTCCGGTGCAATTAAGCCGCTGGAACGATGCTTACGGTCTTACGGTTGTTCTTACCTTTGACCTCAAACTTCACTGCGCCTTCAGCGGTAGCGAAGAGAGTGTGGTCACGACCGATCTTAACGTTTTCACCAGCGTGGAAACGGGTGCCTCGCTGACGAACGATGATCGCGCCAGCTTTAGCAGTCTGACCGCCAAACAGTTTTACGCCAAGGCGTTTACTTTCGGAATCGCGACCGTTCTTGGTAGAACCACCAGCTTTTTTGTGAGCCATTGCTTTACTCCTAGCTGCGAGGTCACTGCAACACTGCGGATGCGGCGGTGTTAACCGCGCGGACCTCTGAAATTAGTGTTTAGCCAGCGATGCTGGTGATTTTCAGTTCAGTGAACCACTGACGGTGGCCCATCTGCTTCATGTGGTGCTTACGACGCTTGAACTTCATGATCTTCACTTTCTTGTGACGACCGTGATTAACAACCTCAGCTGTTACTTTAGCGCCTTCAACCACTGGAGCGCCGATTTTAACATCGTCGCCGTTACCAATCAGCAGAACTTTTTCCAGTTCAACGTTTTCGCCAGTTGCTACTTCCAGTTTCTCAACTTTCAGAGTCTGACCTTCTTCAACACGGTATTGCTTACCGCCAGTTACTACTACAGCGTACATAACTGTAATTCTCCACTAGCACTTAGTGTGCATGACTTTTCAGTGCGTGGCCTTTGTCGCCGCTACTGACGCCATAGCGCCAGTCTTTCGCACTGCCTTTCCCTCTCGCTACTTAAGCCTGCTTCTATTGGCAGCACTCTGGCGTCCATATGGCAGGGAGCGTAATTTCGGGGCGCGAGACTATACCGCACTCCCGTTTTGGCCGCAAGTATGGAACAGGCCTTTTTCTTGACAGGGCGGGTCGGCCTCCCTAGCATTCGTTGCATTATAAAGCAGGCACCCGAATCCATGCATATTAAAGACGTACTTGCCACGGTTAACGAAGAGTTTCAGGCCGTCGACAAGCTGATCCACGAGCAGCTCGAGAGCCGAGTTCCTCTGGTTGAAAAAATCGCCGAATACATCGTCAGCAGTGGCGGTAAACGTATCCGCCCTCTTCTTGTCCTACTGACAGCGAAAGCATTCGATCGTGCCGATGCTGACGCAGTGAAACTCGCCACTGTGATTGAGTTCCTGCACACAGCGACATTGCTTCATGATGACGTCGTTGACACATCTGATATGCGCCGCGGAAACCCAACCGCCAATGCCCGCTGGGGCAACGCTCCCAGCGTTCTGGTCGGTGACTTCCTTTACAGCCGCGCTTTCGAAATGATGGTCGAGCTGCGCTCTATGCCTGTCATGGAGATACTTTCTAACGCCACCTGCGTCATTGCAGAAGGCGAAGTTATGCAGCTTACAAACGTCAAAAACCCCGACACCACCGAAGCTCAGTACATGGAAGTCATCCACGGCAAAACCGCCATGTTGTTCGAAGCTTCTACCCATTCAGCGGCGGCACTGCTCGAATTAAGTGACGCGGATCGCACTGCCCTTAAAGAGTACGGTAAAGAACTGGGCATGGCTTTCCAGCTGGTTGATGATGTGCTCGACTACGAAGGTGATGCTGAAGAGATGGGTAAGAACGTCGGAGACGATCTCGCCGAGGGTAAAGCCACTCTGCCTCTGATTCATGCCATGGCACATGCGAATGAGGAAGACCGCCAGCTTATCCGCAATGCTATTCGCAAAGGTGGACTGGACGACATGAACGAAGTCCTGCGTGTTGTGAAAAGCTGCGGGTCTCTCGACTATACGCGCCAGCAGGCTAATGCATGTCGCGACCGTGCTCAGAAGCACCTGGAAAACTTACCAGCATCAGTCGCACGCGATGCTCTCGCCGCACTGGCTGCCATCGCAGTAGAACGAACCACCTGACGGAGTAACAGATCACATGATGCGCGCGGGACTTTGGCTATTGTTGTTTATTACCAGCATCCCGGCGCATTCCGGTCTGCTGGACGGCCTTGGCGGTTCGGATGATTTCCTGCCTGTCGAACAGGCTTTTCCGCTAGAAACATATACAGAGCCCGGCCAGATTACTGCACACTGGCAGAATGCCGACGGCTACTACCTTTATGAACACCGTATTTATCTGACTCAGGGGGCTGTAAGACTTGATCCTGCCACCTGGTCTAAAGACGGCAAAGAAAAATACGATGAAGCCTTTGGTGACATCGTCGCCTATTACGGTCAACTGGAAGTATCTTTCGACACCGCCAGCCTGGCCCCCGGAATAGCGACTCTCCATTATCAGGGCTGCGCCGATGCGGGCTTGTGTTACCCACCGCAGACCAGTGAAATCGTCATTACTGAACCCGTCGCCAATCCCATCACTGATGTAGCCAGCACCGGCGATGGTGCGATTTCCAGCAGCCAGGCACCTGCCAGCAGTGACGACTCTTTCTTTTCTGGCCGCTCGTTACCTGCGGTCATTGGTATCTTCTTTCTGCTCGGTCTTGGCCTGACATTCACCCCCTGCGTATTGCCTATGGTTCCCATCCTTACCAGTGTTGTACTGGGTGGAGCCAAGACCAGCGCAGGCCGGGGCTTCTGGCTTTCATTTCTGTACGTCACCGGCATGGCCATTACGTACGCAGCAGCGGGCCTGACCGTTGGTCTGCTGGGTGCCGGAGCCAACGTACAGGCCATGATGCAGAGCCCTCCCGTGTTAATCGGTTTCGCGATTTTCTTTATCGTGCTCTCGCTTTCTATGTTTGGCGTATATGAGCTGCAACTACCCTCGGGCATACGTAATCGCCTGAATGCTGCCAGCCAGAAACAGAGCGGTGGTCAGGCTGGCAGCGTCTTTGTTATTGGCGTTCTGTCGGCGCTGGTAGTCTCGCCCTGCGTGTCTGCGCCATTAGCCGGTGCACTCGCCTATCTGAGTACCACAGGTGACGCCACAAGCGGAGCGCTTGCCCTGTTGGCGCTCGGCTTCGGCATGGGAACGCCATTGATTGTCCTGGGCACTACCGGAGCCAGCGTTTTACCAAAAGCCGGAATGTGGATGGAGCGTATTAAGTATCTGTTCGGCATCATGCTGATTGGTGTGGCGATCTGGTTGGTCAGCCGATTATTACCCGGATATATCGTACTGGGCTTATGGGGTGCGCTCGCCGTCGGCGCAGGTGTTTCCGCTGGCGCACTGAATACTGCCAATGAAGGACCACAGCGCCTGATAAAGCCGGTGGCAGTGGGTGTTTTTGCTTACGGCATCATCGCGCTTGCAGGGGCTGTCAGCGGCCGTTCAGATCCTCTGAATCCACTCGGTCACGCTGAAGACGTTCATGTCAGCCCGTTTTACCAGACAGAGTCAGTTGCAGAAGTAAAAGGTCTGATCGCCGGTGCAAATACACCCGTCATGGTCGAACTGTACGCAGACTGGTGCATTTCATGCAAAATTATGGACAAAGAAATCTTCGCGACTGACGAAGCGCAACAACGTCTGAGCCATGTACAGTGGATACAGCTGGATGTCACCGACAACACTGACGAGCATCAGAGCTTTATGAAAGCTCAGGCAGTCTTTGGCCCGCCTACTGTGCTGTTTTTCGAGCCCGGTGCTGACAACGCCAGCGGACGTATTATCGGTGAACGCGAGAAAGATGACTTCCTGCAGGAAGCACTCAATATTTCACCGGCCCCTTGAAATACATAACTGTCGCCTCATATAGAAAAAACAACAGGAGACAGTTATGCATATTACTTGCCCGGACTGCGGAGCCATCAACCGCATCCCAGACGAAAAACAGAATCAGCCCGGACAGTGCGGCAAATGTAAAAGTCCGCTATTCACGGGCTCAGTCACAGACCTGAGTGACGCGAACTTCCAACGCTTTATTACAAAGAATGATTTGCCCGTTGTCGTCGACTTCTGGGCAAGTTGGTGCGGCCCTTGCCAGATGATGGCACCGATATTCAAAGATGTTGCCGCGGCTATGCCTTATCAGGCCCGCTTCGCCAAGGTGAATACGGAACACGCCCAACAGACCGCTGGCCAGTTTTCGATACGCAGCATTCCCACACTGATGGTGTTCAAAAACGGTAAGGTGATCGACCAGATGGCAGGCGCCCTGCCTGCACAGCAATTAAAGCAATGGATACATCAGGCTCTGGTTAAAGCCAGCTGATTCTGTGCCTGGCGCGGTGAGTATCAGGCTGATTGCTCACCGCCACTAACGACGAACTCGACGGCCTGCATAACGGGTTCGAGATCTTCACGCCAGTCCATAGCTTCATTGTAAAAGCCCTCAAGGCTCTTCAGAAAATCCATCACCAGGCTGAGCATCCGCTCTTCCTGTTCTTCATGCAGGCCGAGGGTCAGGAGTTCCTCTCGCAGCTCAAGCTTAACGTCGTCCCGTTCATTCGCCGCGCGAATCTTCATTTCATCCTGTCGCTTCTGAACATCCAGCAGCGCTTGTTTAACATCAGACACGACATCAAGAAGTCGATCCTTCTGGCGCAGACGCTCTTCCATATTCAGGCTGCTCACGCGGGCATCCGTAGCGCTCAGTACGACCGCCAGGTGGTCTTTAATACGGCCAAACCGGGCTTCGTCTTCATAGGGTACGTTTTTTATAAGAAGTGCCGTGCGCGGATAATTCACCAACATCCGGCGGCCGAACTCCATGA
>NZ_DDKU01000055.1:0-14824 GCF_002339775.1 Thalassolituus sp. UBA2590 | reverse complement strand
CGCATACAGGCCACTTGCTGATGCCGAATTCTTTGGCAAGCCGGTTAAACATGTCTGATTCGGTAGTACGATTTTGTGGAGTGCTGCTGCCGTGAGCCTGCACAAAGCTCTTCTGTAGGGCATCGTCTCCCAGAGCGGTTTTACTCAGGGTGCGTTTTGCGCTGGCCATGGCTTTTCCCATGGTGATGTAGTTGCCAATGCCCGGTGCCGAGATGGAGCGCTTATAGCCATCTGCGTGGATAAATACGTCGCCAATACTCCCGAGTATATTCAGCCCAAGCTCAAGCGCGGTATCCCGACTGGTAAGCACGAAACACTGAGCCGACTCTGCCAGGGTGAAGCCAACGTTCTGAGCGAAGGGTCTGGAAGCACGGCGAAATTCAGGTTGTTGATTGTTGCTCAGACCTTCAAGTTTTTGCAGGCGCTCTTCGGTAGCGAGTGCTCCCATGGCATTAAAGCCTTCAACAATGCCCGGGATGAGCGGCGCTTCGCTGTTACCTGTGAGGACAAGCTTACGGCGACCACTGCGGATATCATCAAGTGCCATCCGCAGGTTGTAGAGGAAACTGGCACAGGCGCCGTTGTTGCTTCCGGTGGCCCCAGCGTTACCAAGCAGGTAAGCGTTGATAAAGTCGGCGGGCATGGTGGATATGCCCATTGGTAACTGGCGGGAGGTGTTGCGCTGGCCCATTAAGGGGGCGGACAACATGCCGCCGAACCCCTGCATATCAAGCTGACCCGCCGTCGAGCCCATATAGACGGCAATATCATCAGGGCAGAGGTGCTCTTTAATGTCATTGGCACTCATACCCAGGTTGCCGAGTGCGTCGGCGGCAGCGTAGAGCGCTAGTTGTAAGCCGCGAGGGTGATGTTTCGAGTTGTAGAGGCTGGCGACGTCAAATCCGGTCGGGATCTGACCTGCGCTTTGCACATCGCAGCGTTTGTAGGTCTCTCGATAGAGTTTGCTGGGTGTGGTTTTATCTGTCGAAGTTATACCGTTATCTATGTTCGATTCTTTCGCTTGAACTTCATCTTGCTCCTGAATCTCGTTGAAGATCATGGCGTCCGGATTCCAGCCACGTAGGTCAGGGCAGTCTTTGTCCCAGGCCCGGACAAGCGAGTTATTGAGAACCTCGTGAGGAGGTTGGTCAGTCAGGTTGGCCAACTCATTCTGCAGTTCAGCTTGCTGAACAGGGGAGAGTGCATCGTAAATGATCCGTCGATATGCCTGATGGCCGGAAGCACGCCCAGCGGCGTTGATACCGCCGAATGCGGCAATCACTACATCGGTGATTTCAGGAGAGTAAGTTGAATCAGACACAGTGGCCTCCGGCATATAATCAAGCTAGGTTGTGGGCGTTCGCCCGAGTGTGCTCCGGTTTCAGTTCTTCGGAATAGAATAAAAAAGACGTATAGTGGTATATAAAAGACACAAACGTCTTATTCGGAGGTATTCTTGCTAAATCGATCTGACTTTCATGTCAGCGTTCTGCAGCTCGATCAGATGCTCTTGTCCAGCCTGGCAATGCCGCTTGAAATGCTCCATGCCGCGGTGAGCTACCATCGCACCAAAAGCCGTTCGCGATTGAGCCTGAATGTCGAATCAGTGTCCGCAGCAGTGGGTTGTCAGCCAATAGGCGGGCTAAATATCGTTAGCGGAACGCAGTTGGCGGATGTAGGTAAGACCGACCTGGTGATCGTGCCTGCTATGTGGCGTAATCCATTACGAAAGTTAGATCCATCAGAACCTGTCTGTGAATGGCTCAGGCAGCGTTATTCCGAGGGGGCGGCCGTGATGAGTATCGGCACGGGGGCCTGGCTTCTGGCCAAGGCGGGGCTGCTTAATGGTCAGGCAGCGACTACGCATTGGCATGCACTGGATGCATTTGCTCATGACTTCCCGGACGTTCGTCTGCAGCGAGATCATTTACTAACACAGGCAGGGCGTATTTATTGTGCTGCCAGTATCAACTCGGGCGCGGATCTGATGATTCACCTGATCGGTACATTGTTTACCAACGAAACCGCCGCCTACGTTGAACGGCAATTCTCTCCCGAAGCCCGTATGTCCTTCGATAAAAGAGTGTTTACTGAAGGAGCCCCACAGCACGCTGATGAAGCCATCGCACTCGCACAGAGTTGGTTGCACCAGCACTGGCAGGAACCTCTGTCGATGGACCGGGTTTCTGAGATTGCCGGATTAAGCCCTAGGCAGCTGAGTCGGCGCTTCAAAAAGGTGACCGGCGAGTCCCCGGGGCAGTATCTGCTTCATCTCAAGTGTCGTTTTGGTAAGGAGTGGCTTAAAAACAGTGACCTCTCAATAGCAGAGATCGCTCAGATGTGCGGATTCAGTGATGCCAGTCATTTCGGGCGCATCTTTCGTCGTTGGCAGGGCGTGGCGCCATCTGACTACCGACGGGCAGTCCGGGCCAAGCTATTCAGCGTGAACAGTCAGTTTTAGCAAAAGAGATTAATTTTCACTTCCAGGAACAAAAGTCTGGCTGGTAATGTCTGACCGGAGGTTAAATTGGTCATTAAGGCCATTAACCTTCAATAATAACAAAATTAGACTAACCTGATGTTACAGGGGCTATGCGGCGCGAGAAGCGCGGGAGCAGGCAATGGCGGTAACGGAACAGAGGGATTTGACGGGGCTGAAGTCCGGGGCGTTCGACGCCGTACTGAGCTCCGAGGATATGGGGATTGCGATACTTGATACCGGGCTACGGTATGTGGAGCTGAATGCCCTTTTGGCGAGGTTTAACGGTGTTTCTGCTGAGGAACACGTTGGCAGAACCGTCTCGGAGGTTTTGCCCAAGTTAGGTCCGCTGATTACTCCCATCCTGAAAGAAGTTATCGAAACCGGTGAGCCTGCACGGAACCTGGAGATTGCCGGTGAGACGCCCAGCGTAGTCGGGCAGGACTCTTTTTGGGAAGCATCGTATCTTCCGATTTTTTCTTCGCCGGGTCAGGTTGCTGGAATTCTGGTTATGGCGGTTAACCGGACGCTCGAGTATGAACTCAAACGCACTCGGGAAGAAGCTCACGAGCTTCAGCGACGTATTCTCGACAGCCTGTTTACCTTTGTCAGTATTCTCTCTCCAGACGGCCTCCTTATCGATGCTAACCGAGCACCGTTAGAGGCTGCGGGCATTGATCTCGCCGATGTCATCGGCAAGCGCTTCTGGGACTGTATCTGGTGGAATTACTCACCAAAAATTCAGATGCAACTGCGCTCAGCTGTTATCCGTGCAGGTGCGGGTGAGACTGTTCGTTATGATGTGCCTATCCGTACGGTGGGTGATACCCGCATTACTATCGATTTTATGGTTTCGCCGCTGCTTGGCGCGGATGGCGAAGTCACTCACCTCGTCGCCTCGGCAAACGACGTATCTGAACGAAAAAGTCGTGAAGCTGAGTTATCACTCAGTGAAAAACGCTTCCGCCGTGTGTTTGACTCTACTGCAGATGGCCTGGTAATGATTAATGACTACGGCGAGATTATGCTCGCCAACCCCAGCATGGCCAGCATGTTTGGTTATTCGCTATCCGAACTTTACTCCTGCTCAATCGAAGATCTTATCCCTGCACACCTCCGTGATAAGCATCGAAAGAAGCGCTCACGTTACCAGGAAAGTCCAGTCCCACGTGCCATGGCAGCTATGCGTGAATTAATGGCATGCCGACGCGACGGTTCTGAATTTCCGGTAGAAGTTGCACTGACGCCTTTGCAGTTCCCTGAAGGGACTCGGGTTCTTGCAACAGTGGTCGATATTTCGATTCAGAAGCAGATCCAGGCGAGTCTTATCAAAGCTTTGAAAGAAAAGACGTCTCTCCTTAACGAAGTTCATCACCGGGTAAAAAATAATCTTCAGGTGGTTTCAAGTTTATTGAGCCTTCAGGCGCGCAGTGTTCCCGAGGAGCTGGTGGACGCATTTCTTGAAAGCCAGGGGCGTGTGAAGGCAATGGCTCTGATGCACCAGCAGCTTTACGAGCATAAAACGTACGAGAGTATTGGCGCTGCAAAATACAGCAGCGAGTTAGTTACGCTTATTACGCGCAGTCATACGATGACCAGCAGTCAGAATATCAAAACCGTCCTTGTACCTCCCGAACGGGAAGTCTTTCTGACGATGGATCAGGCACTGCCTTTCGGTTTATTGCTTAATGAGCTCGTAACAAACTCCATAAAACATGCATTTACTGATCAGGATGTCGGTGAGATACGTATTTCAATGTCACAAGATGGTGATATGAATATTGTGGTCGTTGAGGACAACGGAAAGGGAGTCGAGGAAGGGGTGGAACTCGGCGAAACAACTTCGCTTGGATTCCAGCTCATTCCCGGATTAGTCGAGCAGCTGGACGGAGAAATAGTGTTGATAAGAAATCAAGGAACTCGCTATGAAATACGCTTTCGCAAGCAGGAGACAGAGGAATGAGTGGCGAAAAGATTCTGATCACGGAAGATGAGCGGATCACTGCGCTGGACCTGAAGATGACACTGGAAAAACTGGGTTATCTGGTGGTTGGTAGTGTTGCTTCTGGGGAGGAGTCAATTGAGTTTGCACGCCGGTTGAAGCCTGACCTGGTTCTTATGGATATTCATTTGAAAACAGCCATGATGGGTACAGAAGCCGCCCAACTGATTTCAAAAGAATTGGATATTCCTGTTATTTTCCTGAGCGCATACTCGGACAGATCGGTAATTCGTGAAGCTGGGCAGTCGACTCCTTATGGCTATCTGATAAAGCCTTATGATGCGCGTGAGATCGACGCATCCATTCAGGTGGCACTGGCAAAACATGAGGTTGATGATGAGATAAAAAAGAGTGACATGAAACTGAAGCTGGCACTTGAAGCCGCCAATATGTCCGCTTGGGAGTGGGAGCCAGAAGACAGACGTTGTCTGGCGGCGGCTGAGCAACCAGAAACGACGAATTTCGCAAGCACGATTGACGATATTATCAGTCGCGTACATCCCGATGACAGAGACTTGCTTGTTTCTTCCCTGAACAGCACGGGTCAGCTTTCACAACAGGTTCGTCTGTTTTACAAGGATATTGACGACTATCACAGTGTCGATTTATTTGCGGCTGTCGTAACAGATAAAGAAGACCAACGTAAGGTCGTTGGTATTGCTCGCGATGTTGAGAAAGAGGCGCGCGAGCGGGAGGAGCTTCGCCAGGCCAGAGTCGTCTTTGAATCTATTTCTGAAGCTATTCTGATAACTGACTCACAGCGAAAAGTGATATCCGCTAACCCAGCATTGGAAACGATAACCGGATTCACTATTGATGAGGTCAAGGGGCGCGATCCCGATGAGTTTCTTCATGCGCGTCGTCATAAAGACCACTTTTCACCCAGGCTCCTTGAGCAAGGCAATCATTTCTGGAGTGGCGAGGTAGCCTGCAATACCAGATCTGGTGAACGCTTCCCAGCTTGGGAACACATCTCGGGTGTTTTTGATGATGACGGTATCGTTACCAATTATGTGTTCACCATTTCAGATATTGGTGAACTCCGTCGGGCTGAAAAAAACCTGCAAAGAATGGCTTTTCTTGATTCTCTGACCGGGGTCGGAAATCGCGTTCATCTTGAACGCACGTTGAGCGAATGTCTGCACGCGCAGCGAAAATCAGCAGAACCAGTGGCTGTTCTTTATATCGACCTTGACGGGTTTAAACTCGTTAATGATACCTTGGGACATGCTGAAGGAGACCGGTTATTGCAGATTATTGCCGAGCGATTTGTCAGCTCAGTAAGAGAAGACGACACCGTTACTCGCGTTGGTGGAGACGAATTCGTTATCGTGGCACCGCATTTCAGCGACCATGAAGGGCTGCGTGTGATGGCGAATAAACTGCTTCGGGCGGTAGCTGCACCCATCACATTATCCCGTGAGGTCGTCGAAGTCTCCGCCAGTATCGGTGTTGCCATTTCAGGGGGAGAGTTGATCACCCACGAAGATGTGATTACCGCAGCGGACACTGCCCTTATGCATGCTAAGAGCGCGGGAAAGAGTTGCTTTAAGTTTTATGATTTTGAGCTGGCAATGGTTTCGGTTGAGCGAAACCGCATCGAACGCAATATCAAAGGTGCGCTGAACAGCAACGAAATCTGTGTTGAGTTTCAGCCGCTGGTCGATGTCGTTAATGGGCGGGTCTATGGGGCCGAAGCCCTGTGCCGTTGGTATAGCCATGATCTTGGGGTGATTCCTCCAGAGCGGTTTGTCCCCATTGCCGAGCAGAGTAATGTGATACTTGAGTTAGGTAAAAAGGTATTAACTGAGAGCTTCAGGCAGCTGCATCAATGGCGGCTGCAAGGCCTTACGGAGCTTGTTGTATCGGTCAATGTTTCTGCTCGTCAGCTATCGGATAAAAACTTTCCTTCAATTATCAGTTACCTGCTTAAA
Source organism: Thalassolituus sp. UBA2590 (assembly GCF_002339775.1). Taxonomy (NCBI): domain Bacteria; kingdom Pseudomonadati; phylum Pseudomonadota; class Gammaproteobacteria; order Oceanospirillales; family Oceanospirillaceae; genus Thalassolituus; species Thalassolituus sp. UBA2590. The sequence continues at coordinate 8,409 of NZ_DDKU01000055.1, read as the reverse complement.
GAACATGACGTGCCAGCGGATAGAATCGAATTAGAAGTTACCGAGACGGCAATTCAGAATAATAAACACGCCAAGCAGCAGCTTGATCAACTCCGTGCACTTGGTATTCGCCTTGCTATCGACGATTTTGGTACAGGGTATTCATCATTAAGCCGTCTGAAATCCTTGCCTTTCGATCGCGTAAAAATCGATCGAAGCTTCGTTATGGATTTGCCCAACAGTGAAAGTGACATTGAGATCTGCAAAGCTATCTTTGCGCTTTGCGGCGTTCTCGGCATGAACGTGACGGCCGAAGGTATTGAGAATGAAAATCAGCTAAATACCCTTCGCCAGATGGGCTGTGGCTGTGGTCAGGGCTTCTTGTTTGGCCGCTCTATGGCTTCTCAGCGATTCGTAGAATGGGTGAAAGGTTTTGAATTAAATAACGGCTGAACTATCGGTTGTCTGGCGCTAGAATAAATAAAACCTCTGAACATACAGAGGGCGTTGACAACCGGAGCAGTGAGAATGAACCCACATCAGGCCGGCCTGTTTGAAGAGCCGGGTCGCAGTAGTCAGTATCTGGAATATCAATTTCGCTCGGCAGCTGATGCCGATTTGCGCCAAGCTCTTTCTCGGGCACTAAAGCCTGTTGATGGTGCGCGTATCATGGTCGCATTCAATCAGGCCTCATGGCAGCGCTTAGGCCCAGGCTGGTCTCCCGAAGGTCTTCATGATTTTACAGCTCAGTATTCTGCTAAAGGTCATGTGATGCCTGCTTCTCAGAGAGATATGTTCATCTGGGTTGTTGGCGAAGATCGTGGTGACGTAATGAATGCCGTAGTTCAGGTTACCGAGGCTCTGTCCGACGTCGCAGATCTGGAGCTCGATCTGGATGGGTACAAAACCCGTGATGCACGAATTCTTACTGGCTTCGTTGACGGTACCGGAAACCCCGGAACGGCAGAGAAAAAGCGAGCCGCAGCGCTTATCCCCGAAGGGCAGCCGGGAGAAGGAGGTTCGTTTGTTTTGGGCCAGAAATGGACCCACAAATTACAGGAGTTCCTGAGCCTCAGTGTAAATGCCCAGGAAAACGTTATTGGCCGCACCAAAGAGACGAATATCGAACTCGAAGGAACGGCGCTGCCGCCTGAATCGCATGTCGGGCGCACTGACATTGACGTCGACGACGTACCGATGAAAATGTATCGCCGTGGTACGCCTTACGGTGGTGGAGAGGACAAGGGGCTTTATTTCCTCGCGTTTGCCTGCGACATGGATCGCTTTGTGAGCGTGATCGATAGCATGCTGGGTAAGGACGACGGAATCACAGATGCCATGATGGATTTCAGTGACGCATTGACCGGTTCATACTGGTTTATGCCGTCGCAGGTGGATCTGGATACAATGTTGGCGGGGTGACCGCCGATAGCCAGCTTGTCTGGCTAACGGCGACCCCGGAGGGTATCAACCGTTAACCGGGGTTCCCCACAGGTCATATTCGTCGGAATGCTCGATATCAACCTCAAGGAAATCCCCCGGCTGGCAATCGAAGAACTCGTTCAGGTAAACCATGCCGTCGATGTTGGGCGCGTCGGCGATTGAGCGGCCAATCGCACCTTCGTCATCGACTTCATCAATAAGCACAGTCATGCGGGTACCGACTCTTCGGGCCAGCTTACGCGTGCTGATTTCCTGCGCTTTTTCCATAAAGCGGTCATGACGCTCCTGCTGAATGTCTTCTGGCACATGGTCAGGCAGGTCGTTCGCTTTCGCGCCCTCGACGGGGCTGTACTTGAAACAACCAACACGATCGAGTTCTGCTTCTTCGAGCCAGTCGAGGAGCATCTGGAAGTCTTCTTCGGTTTCACCGGGGAAGCCGACAACGAAGGTAGAGCGCAGCACAAGCTCCGGGCAGATTTCGCGCCACTTCTTGATACGCGCCAGTGTGTTTTCGGCGTGCGCAGGGCGTTTCATCAGTTTCAGAATACGCGGACTTGCGTGCTGGAACGGGATATCCAGATACGGAAGTATGTTTCCGTCCGCCATCAGCGGAATCACGTCGTCTACGTGCGGGTAAGGGTAAACATAATGCAGGCGTACCCAAACTCCCATCTTGCCGAGCTCTTCACAGAGGTCGAGCATCTTGGTTTTTACCGGCTTGCCATCCCAGAAGCCCGTGCGGTACTTCAGGTCGACACCGTACGCGGAGGTGTCCTGAGAGATCACGAGCAGTTCTTTGGTGCCTGCATTGACCAGTCGTTTTGCTTCTTCCAGTACGTCGCCGATAGGACGACTGACATGTTTCCCACGCATATCCGGGATAATGCAGAAGGTGCAGCTGTGGTTACAGCCTTCAGAGATCTTCAGGTAAGAGTAGTGGCGCGGCGTCAGCTTTACTCCCTGAGGTGGGACCAGGTCTGTAAACGGATTATGTTCGGTTTGTTTTGGTGACCATTCATGAACGGCAGTCATGACCTCTTCATAGGCTTGGGGGCCTGTCACTGCGAGTACACCGGGGTTCTTCTCTTTGATCAGCTCAGCATCAGCACCTTTACCCATACAGCCAGTCACAATCACACGACCATTTTCGTTCATGGCTTCATTGATGGCATCAAGGGATTCCTGCTTGGCGTCGTCGATAAAGCCACAGGTATTTACGACCACAACATCGGCATTGTTGTACTGGTTTACAACGTCGTAGCCGTCAAGCTTGAGTTGGGTCAGGATGCGTTCGGAGTCCACCAGTGCTTTGGGGCAGCCTAAAGACACGAATCCTACTTTGCCGCTGCCTGGAATTGCATCGCCTTCACCGACACTTGGATTTGAGGGTTGGTCTGTCATGGTGTGTACCTTCGCCGCCGGGGTAATTATCTCAGGGCGGCGATTGTACCTGATTAGTGGGGCGCTTTGGAGGCTGTCACTATGTCTTCCGGGTGAGCCAGTTCAGTACAGTTGCGGCCGTTTTCTTTTGCCCGGTACAGGGCATCATCGGCTCGCTTGAGAAGATCGTTGAAATTCTCATCATGATCCGACAGTTCAGCCGCGCCAATACTTACTGTGACGGGGATCGATGAGGGCATGAGCTCGGATATCTGGTGGCGCATTACCTCGGCTTTGTAGTGTGCCTGATTCAGCGAGCAGGGTTCCATCAGTACGATAAACTCTTCGCCTCCAAAGCGTGCGACGGTATCTTCGGTGCGGCACTGGCGTTGGAGGAGCTCTGATACCTGCTCGAGAATCTGATCACCGGCAATGTGTCCATGGGTGTCATTGATCTTTTTGAAGTGATCAAGGTCGATAATCAGCGTGGTCAATGGTGTGTTATGACGACGCGCACGCGCAATTCGCTGGTCGACCATTTCCAGCATGTAGTGGCGGTTGTACAGGCCGGTGAGTTGATCGTGCATAGCCAGCTGCAACAGACGATCCTGCTGGCGCTTCAGTGTAACGTGAGTATCAACGCGGGCTGACAAAATCACCGGACGAATGGGTTTGGTGATGTAATCGACCGCACCAATTCGCAGGCCCAGCTCTTCGTCCTCGATATTGTCCCGGCCGGTAACGAAAATGACGGGGATGTCCCGGGTTTCGCTCATGTCTTTGAGTTCGCGGCAGGTTTCGTATCCCGAGATGCCGGGCATTTCGATATCAAGAAGAATCAGGTCTGGCTTGTGCCGGAGTGCCATATCAAGACACTGTTGTCCGCTCGTCGCTGTTTTTACACGATAACGCTCCTGAAGTACCGCGGCCATAACGCGGATATTCGACGGCGAGTCGTCAACGATCAGAACAGTGGATAACGGAATTTCATTGGGCATTTTTATAGCTCTCGGTTATCTGCTGAAGCAGTGACTTAATCCTAGACTGAGCTTTTGCGTTTTCAAATGCTGTGATCTCGTGCGCAAGCTGCCCCAATTCTGCCTCGTAATACGCATTCCCAAGGGGTTTAAGCATGAATTCAAGACTCTTCTGACTAATGTAGTCGTTTTGTTCCAATGCGTGATTTATTGCAACCAGTCGTTCTCTCAGGCCAACAAGTGGTGTATGCGCTTCGGCTTCGTTACTCGTTTCTAACAATTCGGTCAGTCGTGCTGTTTCTTCATGCAGCTCATCGAGCAGCATCTCTGCTGTTTCAGTGTTACCGGTGCGTATATCCTGATCCAACTTTGAGGCGACTTTTTGTATGGCGACCAGCCCGAGGTTACCTGCGACTCCTTTGAGGTTATGGGCTACCTCTCTGAGCGCCTCAAAGCGCCCTCCATCAAGGAGCTGCGTCATCTCAGAAAGGCGTACAGGCTGCTCGCTGCGGAACATGTCGATCAGTTGGTTGAGTAATTTCTCGTTTCCTACCACACGCTTCAGAGCTTGCTGGCGGTCCCAGATTTTTCCGCCGGTTTGTGGCTGACTTTTAATGACGACGGCTCTGTCGCTCACGGAAGCATCCTGACTCCCGTCATCTGCCAGTAACCACCGTTCGAGCATGGAGGTCAGTAAACCCGGGTCTACTGGCTTTGCCAGATAGTCATTCATACCAGACGCAAGGCAGCGCTCTTTGTCGCCAGTCATGGCGTGTGCTGTCATGGCGATGACAGGGGTACTCTGGTGTTGGTCGCCAGCGCGTCCGTGTCGTAGAGCCCGCGTTGCCTGATAGCCATCCATTACAGGCATCTGGCAGTCCATAAGAATGAGGTCGAACGGAGTTTCTTCTGAGCTGATTTTCTGAATAGCCTCTTCACCATTTTCAGTGACCACTACTTTAATACCCAAAGCGGTGAGCATTTCTTCTGCGACAAGTTGATTTACGCGGTTGTCTTCGACAAGCAGCACTCGTTTGTCCCGAAAGGTGGGTTTCTTGTTCGTAACGTCCGCATTGCCGGTATGATCGAACTCTTTGCGTGTATGGAAGTATTCGACGAGATTGAGTACGTTCAACGGCTTTAGTACATGGCCATGGAGTCTGCCGGACTCGAGAACCCGTTCTGACTGGCGGAAGCTTACCGGTACCATCAAAACTCTGAGTGCTGTATCCATGGCTGGTAGCTGAGCTAATGCTTCAGAACTGTCTCTCCAGTCTTCACCGGGAATATTGCTGCTCAAAATGAGAAGGTCGACGCTGTCTGGGTCGCCTATCAATATTTCTGATGCGTCGGCCGTTGAGCCGACGGCATCGACTCTGGCTCCCAGTGCTTCCAGGTTCTTCCGGGTAATCTCACGCGATTTCGGGTTATTAATAATAGCCAGTACACGAGTGCCATTGAGGCCGGGAAGCGGGGTAGCACCTGGGGCAATATCGAGCTGGATCGTGGCGGTAAATGCGCTGCCCACCGTTGGGGTACTTTCTACTGAAACCGAACCATTCATCCGTTCGCACAGGTTTTTCACGATGGCCAAGCCAAGGCCGCTACCACCAAACTCTCGCGTCGTTGAAGAATCGACCTGGTTAAACGCATTGAAAAGGTTCACCCGTTTGGTTTCATGAATACCGATGCCGGTATCTTTCACCGTGATCGATAGTTGCCACTTGTCATCGATTAGTATTTGCTCGAGCGATACAGTTACTTCTCCTTCATTGGTGAACTTAATCGCATTGCTTAACAGGTTAACAAGTATCTGGCGAACCCGGCCGGGGTCTCCGACAACGGTATTGGTGTGTAGCCGGGAGGTGTCGACCAGAAGTTCGACGGCTTTTGTCTCTGCCTGGCTGGCAAGCGACTCTGTTGCAGCTGTCAGTACGCTGTTGAGTTCGAACTCGATGGATTCAAGTTCAAGCTTATTTGCTTCGATTTTCGAGAAGTCGAGTATGTCGTTAATCAGTGCAAGCAGAGACTGCGCACTGTTTTGCGCAATACGTATCCGGTTTAGCTGATCGTCTGTGAGTGGCGTGTCTTTCAGCAGGTTGAGCATTCCCAACACGCCGTTCATAGGCGTGCGGATTTCATGGCTCATGGTCGCAAGGAAGTCACTTTTCGTTCGTGCGGCACTTTCTGCTTCCCGCTTCGCAGCTAACAAAGCAAGTTCATTCTCTTTCTGCTGAGTCACATCGCTGGTCATGCCAACGACCCGGGATCCCTGGGTATGGTCATCGGACAGTATCACAGCGGCGGTTCGAACATGACGCTCTTTCCCGTCGGCACGAACGATTCTGAACTCATAATCGAATGGCTTCGTATGCTCGATGGCGTCTTTGAGTCGGGTCACTACCCAGTCGTGGTCATCTGGGTGAATGAAGGACTCCCACTCTTTAATGCTGGGAGGTGTGACCTCAGGAGCGATGCCGTACAGCTCGCGCATACCTGCGTCCCAGGCCATCTCGCCGGTGATCAGGTTGTGCTCCCAGATACAGATGCCCGCAGACTCAGTCGCCAGCTGGATTCTCTGGTGACTGATGTTGATCTCGGTCTGTGCGAGTTTGTTTTCGGTGATGTCGAGGTGCGTGCCGATCATGCGCAGAGGCTGACCCTCATCGTCCCATTCAACGACACGTCCGGTGTCATGAACCCAGATCCAGTGACCGTCTTTGTGTCTCATCCGGGCTTCGCATTCATAGCGATCCAGTTTGCCTTCCCAGTGCTGCGTCAGAAGTTCACCTGACCGTTCAAGGTCATCCGGGTGGCAAGCTTCCAGCCAGGTGTCGATTGAGACCGGTGAAAGCTCATCGAGAGTGTACCCAATAATGTTGGCCCAGCGTTCACTGAAAGAGGTTTCTCCGGTTTTGACGTTCCAGTCCCAGAAGCCAACGGCCGTCGATTCAATCATCAGTTGATTACGCTGAGCCTCCTCGCGTTTCTCGGTTTCCTGTTCCCGTTCTTCAGTGATGTCCTGAAAGGACCCAAACAGTCGGGTACAAATACCGTCTACCATAACGGGAGTACCCAGTGCGCGGGCCCAGATTCTTCGACCTTTCGCTGTTTTCAGTGGTAATTCCAGGTCCCAGCTCTTACCTTTTTCAACGGCGCTTGCGATTGCTTCGCGCAGGCGCTCTTTCGCTTCATCGCCATCGTAAAAGTCGATGCCGTTATCGACAGTCGGGATGAAATCATCGTCTACCTCGTGAATAAGGCGGGTGACTGGAGTCCAGTAGAGATTTTCCGTAGTAAGGTCGAGTTCCCAGCCACCAATACGAGCTTGCTTACTGACGGCATCCAGTAACAGACGATCCCGCTCCAGTTCATTATCGGTTTCTTCGCGAGCAAGCTCGTCGCCCATCCACTTCGCAAATAATTGAATCAGCTCAATCTCGCCGGTGCTGAAAGCGCGTGATCGCGGCTCCGGGCCCGAGAAATTAATTGTGCCGTACAGCTTATCTTTGAGAAACAGGGGGGCGGCGAGATACGACTCAAGACCAAAATTGGCGTAAGCAGGGTGATGCTGGGTTTCGCTATCGCCTACATGGTGGTGCGCGACCGCATGACAACCTGCGATAGTTTCAGAACAATAGGTATTACCTAGCTGAAAGTTATCACCGGGCTTAAGTGCGTTTTCAGGGTTCAGAGTGAAGCGCACTGTATATTGTTCATCAACGATGTGACTGATGATGCCAATCGGCAGGTTGAATATCTCACAGCCCAGACGAAGGATTCGCTCAGCTTTAGTGTCTATGGTTGCCTGGCGGTCAGAAGTAATTTCATGCAAACGGCGCATTGCGTCCAGAGTGCGGTGCTGGTCTGTGACATCGGTGCGCAGGGCCACGTAACCCGTGATTTCACCGGTTTCATCGCGTTGGGTAGAAATGGTCGTTTCTACCCAGTAGAGCTCACCGGTCTTACGACGATTGCAGATTTCTCCACGCCAGATGTCGTTATCGGCGAGTGTGTCGAACATTTCTTCGAAAAATTGTCTGCTGTGATGACCGGAGTTCACCATGTGATGAGTGCGGCCTATCAACTCCTCGCGTTCGTAGCCGCTTATGTCGCAGAACAGGTCATTAACGTATTGAATGCGGCCTTCCTTGTCTGTGATGGCAACGATCGCGTGTTGATCCAATGCGTATTTCTGTAGTAACCAGTGATCTCCCTGTGGTGCGTCGGGGAAGCTGGGAGTGGGGTGAGGCATGCCTGCTCCGTGGTAGAAAGTATAATCCGCTTTCAAGTATAGTCAGTTCACAGGTAAGCGCAGGGCGAATCCGGGTCTTTTCGCCAACATTTCTGATAACAAGGAGTCTTAATATGCGTGGTTGTTTGCTGCTGGTTGGTATGGCCGTGGTTTCGGCTGTTCTGCCGGTGCACGCGGGTAAGGTGTACGTCTGTAAATCAGCAGCGGGTGAGACCCTGTTTTCGCAGACGCCATGCCCGTCAGAATACTCGGTTAAGGAAGAGCGCCAGGTTGATACCAGCAAACCGTCGAGAGGCGCCTCTGAAGCGGAGTTACAAGGGATGGCCGATGAGCTTTCTCGCAGTAATGACAAAATTCGTGTGCAGCGTGACCTGA
>NZ_DDKU01000016.1:0-38593 GCF_002339775.1 Thalassolituus sp. UBA2590 | reverse complement strand
TATATAATGAGCGCCCTTCAGCGCAGATCCTATTCTATCATAGAGGGATAATTCTGAAGTGGTGTGTTTGTCGGAAACCTGTGGCTATAACTAAAGAGAGAGATCAGACCATGAAAAAACTGACACTACTCGCGGCCCTGACCGCCACTTTGAGCGCCAACGTACAGGCGTTTGATGTTGAATCCAAATACACTCAGGCCTGTGCAGCCTGTCATATGATGGCAGTGGCTGGTGCACCTAAAGCGTTCGACGCTGAAGCATGGGCGCCGCGCCTTGAGAAAGGCATGGACACTCTTGTACAGAGCGTGACAAACGGCCTGAATGCGATGCCTCCACGAGGTCTTTGCATGGACTGTACTGCTGATCAGTACAAGGCTTTGATTGAATACATGTCAACGCCGAAATAACCGTACAAGTAACTAAGAACTATATCTGAAACTGGACCTGATGATGAAAAACCTGTTGATTAGCCTCATTCTGTCTGCCGGCCTCGTAACCGTCGCCCACGCGGGTGATGCCGAAGCTGGTAAAGCGAAATCTGCTACCTGTGCCGCCTGTCATGGTGCCGACGGTAACAGCATGGCGCCGACCTTCCCTAAAATCGCTGGCCAGGGAGAGCGTTACCTGATCAAACAGATCACTGACATCCGTGACGGTAATCGTCAGGCTCCAGCAATGATGCCTTTCGTAACAGGCCTGTCGGATGAAGACATTGCTGATCTGGCGGCTTACTTCGCTGAGCAAGTACCAACAGCTGGTGGAGCTAAAGAAGAGCTTGCCGAACTGGGTGAGCGCATCTACCGCGCCGGCATCGAAGAGAAAAACGTCCCAGCATGTCTGGCATGCCACGGCCCTGCAGGTAAAGGTGTTGAAGCGGCTGGCTTCCCACGCCTTGCTGGCCAGCATGATGTTTACACCTCTATGCAGTTGACCGCGTTCAGCAACGGCGAGCGCACCAACGATGGTGACAGCAAGATGATGCGTGACATCGCATACCGCCTGCATGCGAAAGAAATCGAAGCGGTTTCTTCTTACATCCAGGGTCTGCGTTAAGCAGCACTGAGAAGAAGGTGGCCTCGGCCACCTTTTTTTATGCCTGCGTTTCCTGCTGTGCAATTCGGATTGACAGAGCTTTGCACAGCCGGTCTGGTCGCACGCGGCCTTTCTGGGCAGAATAAATACTATCTAACATAATTAAACGGGAGCGATGATGCTTTCTTCTTTCAAGAAATGGATGGCAGCAGCCTTAGTAACAGTTGCATCTGTCGCATCGGCGGCAGATTATGAAGCTGGTAAGCACTATCGCGTACTGGAAAACCCAGTCGCCGTAATGCAAGACGGACAGATTCACGTCGAAGAAGCCTTCTGGTATGGCTGTTCACACTGTTTCAGCCTGGAATCAGTCATTGTTCCGTGGAAAAAGACTCTGGCGAAAGACGTGACCTTCTCACGTGTCCCGGCTATGTTTGGCCGTGCCTGGGTGGTTCACGCTCAACTGTATTACACAGCTGATGCCCTGGGTGTGCTTGATCAGGTGCACAGCGATATCTTCAATGCCATCCACCTTCAGAAAGTACGCCTTCTGACCAAAGAAGAGCAACGCGACTTTCTGATGACGAAAGCGGATGTTTCTGCGGAAGACTTCGATAAGGCTTACGAGTCATTCGCCGTGCGCTCAAAAATGACCCGTGGCGATAAGCGTGTTCGCGCATTCGAAATCAGCGGCGTGCCTACTCTGATTGTTAACGGTCAGTACATCGTCGATGCCAGCAGTGCCGGTAGTCAGGAAGATATGGTTAAAGTTGTCGACTATCTGATCGAACAGGAACGCAACCGCTAAGCGGCCGTGCCTGAGCTCACCTCTCTAAGGGCGTTCACTAAGCTTCCCTGCTCCCCCGAACGTCTGAGACTACTCACCTTCAATATGCAGGTCGGTATCCGCACTGGCGGATACCATCACTACCTCCTGCGCAGCTGGCAACACTTTCTTCCTTTTCAGGCGCGGGAATCAGCGTTAGATAACATCGCCGATCTGGTGAGGCCCTTTGATCTGGTTGCGTTACAGGAAGCCGACGGGGGCAGCTGGCGCAGTGGCCGGAAAAATCAGATTCAGTGCATCGCAGAACTCGCGGGGTTCGATCACTGGCATCACCAGGTGAACCGTAATCTTGGGCGGTTCGCCCAGCACTCTAATGGCGTACTCTGCCGCAACCGTGCTTTCAGTATTGAGCGCCACCCTCTCCCTGGCTTACCGGGCCGAGGCATGATGATTCTGCGTTACGGTGACCCTGAAGACCCGCTGGTAGTCGCAGTTACTCACCTGGCTTTGCGCAAGCAAACGCAGTTCAGTCAGATCCGCTACCTGGTTGATGTGCTCGCTGATGCGCGCAAAGTCGTCATCATGGGAGACCTGAATCAGGAAAGCGAATGGCTCCTTCAGCAAAGCCCACTGAAAGGACTGAACCTGCACCCTGTTGCCGATGAACTCCCGACCTACCCCAGCTGGCAACCCGCGCGCGGGATTGACCATATTCTTGTCAGCGATAGCATCCCATTGCACCGCATTGCGGTTATTGACCACCCGCAGTCAGATCACCTCCCGGTAGCCGCAGAAATAGAGCTATAAAAGTCTGGATCTACCCAGCGGACTGTCCAATCGCGACTATACTCAGAACACAATCATCTGAGAATCGTCTTCGGGAAGTAACATGGCGGTAACAAAGCAGGGACCCTCCGATCTTCAGTGGAGGGATAAGTACCTCACCCTCAATGAAAAATACGACAAGCTTAAGCTCCAGGTAGGCACACGCAACGAGCAGTTGCGGCGTGGGCTAGTGCTGGTATCCCTGTTGGCTGAAGGCCAGTCAGACCCGCTCGACCGGACTCTGGCAGATCTTCGCGAGTCTATGCGGGGCTCAACCAGCGACCTGAACAAAACGATGAATCTGCTCAATGGCCAGATAAAAGAATACGATCTGAGTCAGGCAGAACATTCAGCCGCACTCGCTGAGAAAATCAGCCTGATGGCTGAAAAGCTGTGCCACTGCCAGATACCCAAGACGTTAGTAAGCGAAGTGCGTGCTTTGCGCAAAGCTGCACCAGATGCTCTCAATGACTGGCAAGGCTACTCCCACCAGCTTGAGGGGTGGGCCGGCGTCCTGTCGACGCTGGTAACCCTCGACGAGAATTCGGGCGATACCGGCAAGGGCCCTTGGTGGAAAAAGGTCTTTTCAAAAGAGAAGACTTCCACAGAAGCCGCTGAACAGTCCGAGCTTCCTGAAGCAGCCATCACTGCCGATGATACCAGCGGCAGTGACGAGCCAGCAGAACCCGGCTTCTCGACGATTGCACGAGAAGTCGCCAGCGCACTGAATGGGCTGATATCACGGCTGGTCGTACCAGAGCGACTGCGCCAACGCTCTGACGAGCTACAGAAACGCCTTGATGACGGTTTGCACTGGTATGAATTTGTCAGCCTACTGGAAGATACCTCCCAGTTCCTGCTCGACTGCCTTGGCTCCGGGCAAGAGGAATTCGAGCGATTTCTTCATAGCCTGGATCAGCGCCTGCAAGCTATTCAGACCATGGTATCAGACGCCAATTCTGGGCAGACTGACCGTGAAGATGCCCGCACAAACCTCGAAACCATGGTCAGGGATCAGATTGATGACATCCGCGGCGTGGTAAACGGTCTCGGTGATATTGGTGAGCTGGGCTCCAGCGTAAGAGGGCATCTGACCAACATCGTCCGGGCGATGGAGCACTATCAGGAAGTCGAGTCACAGCGTGAAGCGAGACTGGCAGAGCAGCTTGAAGTCCTGCAGAACCGGCTTACAGAGATGGAGGCAGAAGCGTCTCAGGCACGCCAGATTATTGAAGACCAGAAGAAACGTGCGACGCTGGATCACCTTACAGGCTTACCAAACCGTGCTGCTTATGAAGTGCAACTTGGCGAAGAACTGATGAAACGCAGCCGCGGTGGCAGGTCGTTGTCATTCATTATCTGTGATGTTGACCACTTCAAACAGATTAATGACAACTACGGCCACATCGCTGGAGACAAGGTACTGCAACTGATCGCCAGCACGCTCAAGAAGAACCTGCGGGAGACGGACTTTATCGCACGCTATGGCGGTGAGGAGTTTGTCATTCTGCTGCCCGGTACTCCGGCAGATGCCGCGGCCGGGGTCGCAGAAAAGCTACGGGCCAGCATCGAAGCCTGCCCATTTAATTTCCGTGGTGAACGTGTGTCCATAACCATGTCATTTGGCATCAGTGAGTTTCGAGCGCTGGAGTCCACTGAAATGGTCTTCGAGCGAGCAGATAAAGCCCTCTATCAGGCCAAAAAGTCGGGCCGCAACCGCGCGGTGATCGCCTGAAAGCAAAAGCCATAATGAAGGTGCAACTTTGCCAGCCCAGCAGGCATCAGATATAGTTCGCCGCTGGAATTCTGGAAGGTTTAAGTGTCATGTGTGGAATCGTTGGTGCCGTCGCACAACGCGATATTGTTGAAGTTCTGCTAGAAGGTTTACGTCGCCTTGAGTACCGCGGGTACGACTCAGCAGGTGTTGCTGTCATCAATGATTCCCAGAATCTCCGGCGCGTCCGCCGCATGGGAAAAGTAAAAACTCTGGCAGATGCCATCGCCGAGTCGCCGACGCCCGGCGGTACGGGAATCGCCCATACCCGCTGGGCCACTCACGGAGAACCTTCCGAAGATAACGCCCACCCCCATGTATCCGGTGATATCGCCGTTGTTCACAACGGCATCATTGAGAATCACGAAAAGCTGCGTGAAGAGCTTCAGGATCAGGGTTACACCTTTACCTCCCAGACAGACACCGAAGTCATCGCTCACCTCGTCGAGCGTGAACTGCGCGACTCAACCAGCCTGCTGAATGCGGTCATGGCGGCCCGATCACTGCTCGAAGGCGCTTACGGCATGGTGGTAATTAACCGCACAGACCCTGAGCGTATGGTGGTTGCCCGTTCAGGTTCGCCACTGGTGGTAGGACACGGCATTGGCGAAAACTTCATTGCCTCGGATCAGTTGGCCCTGCTTCCGGTTACCCGTAAGTTCTCCTATCTGGAAGAAGGTGATGTTGCAGAAATTACCCGTACAGAAATCCGCATTTTTGATGCAGGTAACGAACCTGCAACCCGCGAAGCTCATGAGTCCGACGTAGAGCACGATGCGGGCGACAAAGGTGAATTCCGCCATCACATGATGAAGGAAATTTACGAACAGCCAGTTGCGATCGCGAATACTCTGGAAGGCCGCTTAGTCGGCGGGAAGCTCAACCTCGAGTCCCTCGGTGACCTGAGCAATATTGATCAGGTTCAGATTATTGCCTGTGGCACCAGCTACCACGCTGGTATGACTGCCCGCTACTGGATCGAAGAACTGGCAGGCATCGCCTGTAACGTCGAAATTGCCTCAGAATTCCGCTACCGGAAATCGGTTGTGCGCCCTAACAGCCTGTTGGTTACCATCTCACAAAGCGGTGAAACAGCCGATACTCTGGCCGCGCTGCGACTCGCAAAAGAAACCGGCTATGACCGCACGATTACCATCTGTAATGTGCCCGGTTCCTCCCTGGTCCGCGAGTCTGATATGGCTCTGCTTACCCGGGCAGGCGCAGAAATAGGTGTAGCCTCGACCAAAGCCTTCACCACCCAGTTGACCGCCCTGATGCTTCTGACCGCGGGTCTCGGACGCGCCAACGGCATGAGCAAGGAAAGTGAGAGCCGTATCGCCGAAGCCCTGCTGAAGCTGCCAGCGCTGATTGAAAAAGCCATCGGTATGGACGGCGCTATTAAAGATCTCGCCGAGCATTTCGCAGAAAAGCATCACGCCCTATTTCTTGGTCGCGGCGACCAATATCCGATTGCAATGGAAGGTGCGCTAAAACTGAAAGAAATCAGTTATATCCACGCCGAAGCTTATGCGGCCGGCGAGCTTAAGCATGGCCCTCTGGCACTGATTGATTCAGAAATGCCCATCATTGTTGTGGCACCCAACAACGAGCTGATCGAAAAGCTGAAGTCGAACATTGAAGAAGTTCGTGCCCGCGGTGGTGAGCTTTTTGTTTTCGCCGATGAGAAACTCAGCATCAGGCCCGAGAGCAATATGAAGGTCATGAGCGTGCCGCATTGCGATGACATTATCGCCCCTGTCCTCTATACATTACCGCTGCAGCTCTTAAGCTACCATGTGGCTGTTATCAAGGGCACCGACGTCGACCAGCCGCGGAACCTGGCGAAATCTGTCACAGTGGAGTGACCAGCGAAATTCTGGCCGCTTAGAATTCCCAGCTCAACTCTGTGTTGAACCGGTACTGCTGGTAATCAGCGATGACCAGATTTGATCGGTACAAATCCCGCCCCACTTGACCGTGCAATGAGAAGCCCTTGCCGAGAGGCCAGTCAACGCCGGCCTCAACCCGAAAACGGTTATCCTGCCGGCGCTCACCGATATCCTGCCAGACAGATTCATACTCGCGTACCTCCCAACTACCCTGCAGGCGATAAGCGATATCGTTGGGTCGATACTTCCAGCGGAGGCGCGTATTGAACGACTCATACCCAAATGGTGCGACGGTTGTGTCCTCGTTGCGGTAAATTGTGCGCAGCGACAGATAATTTCGTGTCCTGCTTAACAGCCAGTATAGGTTTGCTCGAGCACCGAGCTGTTTTGCATCGCGCTCAGGATAAAGCATAAAACGCTTGTCCCCGATATCCAGTTGTGCGCGCACATAGAACTTCCGGGTGAAGAAATACCCCAGAGCCGGACTTAAACGACGAATCTGCATAAATGGCTTTCCCTGAAGGTCTGCACGGGCCATCAACACAACCATGTCCGACGTATAATCTCCGCGATTCACGCCTACTCTGATGAACCCAGTGTGCAAATCGGTATCGAACTCAACCGCCTGCTGCCACCGGGTGGCGCTGTAATCATAGCGAGCCTGCCAATCGACGGGACTGCTAGAATCAGAATCCCAGCCGATATAGGCGCCCGCACCCCATGCCCAGTCACCCGAATTCTGCGTGGTGGTATCGGCTTCGGGCAGGATATTGCTGTCATATTCCGCCTGCGCGGAGGCTCCGAACTCCGGAGAGGCCATGGCATCACCACCCTGAACCAAGGCCAGAACGCAGAAAAAGACAGCCACTGATGCGACTGTCTTTATGTTGTGGCGGATGACTGTACTTTTCACCTCAGAAGCGACCTCTCATATCAGTCGTCGTCATGATCATCCTCGTGATCGTCGTATTCATGATCTTCCCCAGCCTCGCTGGCAACGATGACGCTTCCGTCGTAGATACCCTCCACTTCAAAGTAGGTGCCGGTCTGCAGAGATGCCAGGTCAATCTGACTCAGTGACGACATATCCACCGTAATTCCGAGCATGGTGACAGTCCCAGCAGCTACATCAACGGCAGTCACGGGCGCGGTGATTTTCACCTCTGTATCATCCTCTTCGCGCTCAAGCTTCAGGGCGCGGTATGTGCCATCGGCTTCTATGGTCAGGAGGACTTCAACGTAATCACCCACAGCGACTGAGCTGAGGTTGAAGTAATACTCTTCGTCACGTTCATCCCTGACCCTTGTCGAGGTATTCACGACAGCCTCAACACCCATCACCGAAATCGTACCATCGCCCACTGCCGTAACTGGTCCTTCCAGCTCAAGCTTTACAGCAGCCTCGAAGTCAATTTCAGCGGCGACCAGTGCACCATCCGCATTAAATGAACCTTCTACTTTCACTTTAGCATTCAGCGCCAGATCGGAGACCGAACCATCGTCGAAGCGGGTTGACGAGTTAAACACAACGCTGGTGCCATTCACCGTCATGGTTCCGGCCGCGGCATCGAGATCCGAGACAGCACCGTATACTTTAATTTCGCCGTCATGATCATGGTGCATGTCTTCCTGCTCGACCTTGCTGGCGACGAGAACGCCGGCCTCCAGTTCACCTTCTACCTCAACAAGCATGCCGTTCGCCAGGGCGGCATCATCAAGTTCAAGCGTCGCAACGCTGCTGTAATCGATGGTCAGGCCGCCAATGGCGAATGTCATGGCCGTATCATCAAGCCCACTGATATTTCCGCGCAACTCAATTTCAGTGCTGTCCTCCAGCTCAATAAACGACGCCAGCACACTGCCATCGCCGCTGCGTGAACCACTGACTTCAATGTATTGACCAACCGCCATGGTATCGAGGCTTGTGCCACTGAAGACGGTCATAGCGTCTGTGGTAATTGTCTGACCAAGAACCACCAGGGTGCCGGCTGCCAGGTCGATGGACTCTACCGGACCACGGATATCGGCCTCATAGCTGATGCGGCTGGCAACACCTTCACTGCCATCGTCAGAACCCTCAACAATAACCCGCTGGCCAACGCGCAGTTCGCTTTCGACACCGGAGCGGTCGTTTATTTCAAATTCGGTATTACTGCTTTCATAGTGAACGCCGTCAACAATGACACTGCCGAAACCATCGACGGTACCGACCACCGTCCGGTCCTCTGCAGCACTGCTGCCAGATGATGAAGAACCACCACTGCCGCACGCGACAAGAAGAACCGAAGATGAAAGCAGTAGCGCTGGAAAGACGATTTTGTTTTTCATGACATTACCTCGTTAAGCTGAGTCTTCAGAACAATGGCTGCACCCGAGCACACCCATGTTGTTCCGTTATCTGGTTTAACGAGCTATCCGGAGATTTATTCCCCGCTCGAGGTCATTATTTTGTCAATGTTGAGTAAGCCGAACCCAAAGGTGTCATCGAAACCCGGTTCACCGAGGTCAATTGCCGAGTCTTCGTACTGCTGAACACTGTGCCCCTGAGCCAGAACTGCACTGGCGAGTGCAGAGGCAACCGATGTTCCGTCTTTGATCGCAAATCGCTGATCCGGTGCCGCCAGACGAAGACCTACCCCTAAGGCAGAAAACTGCACATGTTGCCCGCGCACGGCGCGAGTGTAGACAGCCATGTCTGTATCGACCGCCGTGACTGCAATCACGCCTGGCTGCGCCGCGGGATAACGGGGAAAAGCAGCCGCACCATCATTGCCCACCGATGCCACAATGCGAATTCCGCGCAGTAACATCTGCTCAATGGCGGCGCTCAGCATACGGTTCGGAGGCCCGGACAACGAGAGATTTATCACGTCTGGCCGGACTCCAAGGAGCCAGTCCAGACCGCGTATCAGATCGGCTGCCGAGGCTACCACGGCACCTCGGGCGCTGCGCCCGAACACAACCGCATTGTAAACCTCACTCTGCTCAAGGATTCCGCAGGAGCGACTGAATACGGTGGCAATCGCGGTACCGTGACGATAATCAGGCCGGCTATCCGGCGGGATAAACATTCGTTGCTCAACAGGAGTGTCGGTAAAGCACTCGTGCAACTGATCTATCGAAGAATCCATCATGCCTATCCGGAGAGCCACCGGAGACGGACGGTCAATCCCCATATAAGATGCGGCTTCGAGAGGCAGAAGTCCTCCGTCGCTGTTTTTGGTGCCGTCACTGGCCGCTTTTCCGGCCTTCTCCACCGGGCCATCCAGTGTATACAGGTGGTTTAATTCAGCAGATGGTGGGCGGTCTTCGTCGCCGAAGGTCACCAGCAGCTGACCGAGGCTCTCCAGCTCCTCGACAGACTGGATATCCACGCCGGCATTGCGAAGTGTCTCAAGTTCTTCAGCATCAACAAGTTCAATGTACTCATCCGGCACGGACAATACCTCAAGGTCATCGAGACGCTCATCCAGCTCTGCTAGTTGATGGACGCTGTCCAAGCGCTCAGGAAGGCGCTGCTCCTGCCGCTCCATATTGTCTTCAAACCGATCCTCGAAGGCCTCCTCCAGTTCATCTTCAAAGTCATCATCTTGATCTTCGCGCTCACCGAACATATCTTCGAGGCGATCTTCAAGATCATCATCAATATCGTCGGAATGGCCGAATCTGGCCTCAAGACGATCCTCGAGTTCGTCTTCGGCTTCATCAAAGTCATCCTCTTCCCAATCGTCATCGTCGTCTCTTTCATCCAACTGATTTTCGACAGAATCCTCATGGTCCTCTTCGAAATCATCGTCGCTGGCATGGCACAGGCCGATGGACAGGATCAGATAAATAAAAAGCGTTAAGCAGGTTATACGTCGCAAAGCACACACCGGTTGGTTACTCTCTATTTACTATAACGAAGAAATTGAAAATTTATTTCCTCACATAGGGAATAAAAGGCAGGGAGTGTCGTTAATAACAATATGAAGGCACAGGAACACGAATTCCGTCAGCGCTTGCTGACCATGCTACCCAAGCTGCGACGCTACTGTAATGCGCTGACCGGGGACATGCACAGCGCTGATGATCTGCTGCAGTCCAGCGTGGAAAAGGCGCTGCGCCGGTGGCAGCAATACCAACCCGGCACTGAATTTGAGCGCTGGATGTATCGCCTGTGCCGTAATCACTGGATCGATACCATGCGAACAGAAAAAAACAGCGATGAGCTTACTGACGACCTGATGGTCACCAATGAAGGCGATAACCCGGAACAACAGGCTTTGACTCAGGCCGCTCTGGGGCAGATGCAGGTTCACTTCAACGCCTTAAGTGAGGGGTTAAGAATGGCGTTGTATCTCGTTGCTGTCGAAGGTCGCAGCTATCAGGAAGCCGCCGATATTCTGGATGTTCCTTCAGGTACGGTAATGAGTCGTTTAGCACGCGCGCGCAAGCATCTGGCCGAAGCCAGTCAACGTTGAGGTAATGACGATGAACAGAATCTCTGAGGAAACCTTATCTGCCTATATTGATGGTGAGCTCTCTTCGAATGAGCGTCTTGCGGTAGACCAGGCTCTGGCTGATTCACCAGAACTGCGGGCCGAGCTGTACGCTCTTAAGTCTGCCGATGAGATAGCGCGGGCCGCATTCATTCCTGTCGATGAAGCCCCAATGCCCGCAGGGCTGGAAGCGCTTATCAGGAGCGACTCTGCAGAGCGGACAGACCCTGAAGACAACGTCGTGCCACTACCAACGCGCTCACTACAGCAGCCGCAACGCAACGTTATGCGGCCTGCAGCCATCGCCGCAAGTGTCGTCCTGTCTGCCGTACTTGTATGGCAGACAGGTCTGCAGTCACCAGCGCATCCCGCTCAACTGGCGGTCGCACCGGCACTTACCACAGAGGCATCGGGCTACGTCGAGCAAGGGGACGATTGGCGTATGGAAATCCTGGCTACCCGCGAGACGGCTGAAGGCGATATCTGCCGGGATCTTATGCTGCATACGCCGGAACATTCGACTGAATACAGCGCTTGTCTGCAATCTGACCAGTGGCAATGGCAGCAGCATCAGTCCACACCGGGCTACGTCACCGCCACTGCCGGCAAACCCGCAGGAGTGATGACAGCGGCCGAGGAAAAAAACTGGCTTGAGCGTCAGTGATCAATCCCGGGTCAGCAACGCCAACGTTGCCTGCTCATCGGCGGACAGTAAGCCATCCGGCTGCTCACTGAGTTGCTTACGCAGATTCCGGATCGTTCTGCCTTGCTCATAAGCTTTGATAATCGCCGGATGAATATAACTCTCCCGGCAGATGGCAGGCGTATTCCCTAACCGCTCTGCTACATTTTTTACCGCCCGGACGACTTCTGAGGTGGTGAGTTTTTCTTCGTCCTGAGGGCCTGCCTCAGCAAGCGCGACGGCCATCAGCAGCGTACCCGCCCAGGTGCGGAAGTCCTTTGAGGTAAAGTCTTCACCCATGATCCGGCCAATGTATTCATTCAGGTCTGTTGAGGTAAATTTCTGACGCTCACCATCCGGTAAGGTCACGTCAAACAACTCGTAGCCCGTCATCCCCTCTAGCTCATGCAGAAGATCGCAGACGGCCTCGTCTTCAATGATCCGACGCTGCTCCTGCCCCGACTTCCCCTGGTACTCAAAGACGATGGACTCGCCGTGGGATGTCATATGACGATTTCTCAGCGTCGTCAGGCCATGACTCTGATTCTGTTCGGTGTAACGTTGGCTCCCGGGCCTGAAGAACGCCTCATCCATCAAGCGCACCATGCCCGCCAGGACCGCATCCGCGTTTACCGGCCGCTGGTTGATATGTTGAGCCGTTACGCGCCGCATAGTTTCCAGCTGCTCACCAAAACGCAGAATTCGCTGAAACTTACGCTCCGCCGCTTCGGCTGCCCAATCCGGGTTGTAGATATATTGCTTACGTCCCTGCGCATCACGACCCGTCGCCAGTACTTTCGCATTTCTGTCGGTATTGATCTCAACCTCTTCCCAGGCTGGAGGAATGGCCAAAGACTTCACCCAGCGTTTCAGGCTGGCATTACGTACCGTCTCACCTGTTTCATCCTGATATGTGTAGGTTTTTCCGTGCGGTTTCCGATAGATATACGTTGCCATGGCCGTGCCTTTGAGGATTTATGGCATTCTATGCGCCTTGCCTGAAAAGGGCACGCGGGTAACAATGCCTGAGACCGAACTGTGGAAAATCCCATGTCAAAGATGACCAGACTGACCTCGCTTATTCTGACCTCCCTGCTGGTCAGCGTTTTTGCCAATGCTGAGCCGCGAGCGCAAACACCTGAAGAAGACGCGATCCCAGAGCCAGTGATCGTTCTCAGTGAACTGACCGGCAATATTATTCTGAAGAATGGCGAGTCACCCGAAACATCGCTCCAGCTGCTGATCGAGAATGAATCGGACGAAAGCTATTCCGGGGTGATAGGTTTTGCGGGTGCTGATGCTCAGGAGATCGCTATTGCGGCTGGAGAGTCGACCACCATCTCATTGCCAACATCACCGCGCCACGCAGGAAAGATCGACCAGATTCAAAAAGCTGAAGTCGACCTTTCATTACTTTTAGATAATGCACCGGCCCCGGCCATCAGCTCGGTCGATATAGATATCCAGATTCCTGAAGCCGCTTATCCGATGATCCGTTCAGAACCGCCGGCGATGGAAAAGTCAGCAGAGGAAGAGTTTCAGTACGAATATTACGCTCGCTCTCAGCAGTTACAGCCGATCAAATTCACCTATAACCCCGGCCCGGTGAACCTTCAGGTTCGTAAAACCGTATATCCGATCCCAGTAGAAACCGGGCCTGTCGAAATCAGTATCGAAGTAGTTAACCACGGCTCACAGGCCACCAGCGAACTGATTCTCAGGGATGCACTCGACGATACTGATTTCAGCGGCGCAGGCGATAACTTCACTCGTTTTGTATCTGAAGACGGCACAGAATTGATATGGGAGCGGACGCTGGAACCGCTGGCGCCCGGCGAGCGTCGCCGGATTAACTACACAGTTACGGCAAAATACGCAGTCGGCGATAAACAGCTGCCCGCAACGACCGTCATAATGGACGATGAGCTGACTGGCCTGAGTAATAAAGTCTGGCTACCGAAGTGGCATTAACACAAACATAATTTTCTCTCACGCCCCGGCTACACGTAGCAGGGGCGTTACCCCACTGTTCTGTTTTGTAGCCACCCACCAGTTACGAAACTCTTGTCGTGTTAGACAAGTCACCACGGCAACACAAATCCATACAGGCTGCTTCACTGAACATACCTCCTCCCAGCCGAGAATTTGCGTATGTTCAGACAACTCATCCCAACAGGTGCTGCGCTTGCAGCGATTTTAATCACCAGTGGCTGCTCCAGCAGTAGTGGTAATTCTGACGATCCAGACAACAGCGACGGCAGTGGAAATGTCTCACTAGAAGGTAAAGCCGCCGATGGCTACCTTGCAGGGGCACGTGTTTGCCTCGACTTAAATAATAATGCGAGCTGCGACGATGGCGAGCCGACCACGACGACCAGTGCCGGTGGTGGTTATACCCTCGAAGGTGTGACGCAGGAACAGATCGCGAATTCACCCATCGTGGTTGAAATTATCGTGGGTGAAACCATCGATGAAGATAACCCAGGTGAAACCATTGATAAGACCTATACCCTGACCGCACCCGCTGGTTCAGCGTTTGTCAGCCCGCTGACGACAATGGTGCAGAACGAAATTAAAGAAAATGGACTGAGCCCGGATGAGGCTAAAGCCAGTATTCAGGCAAGACTAGGTACTGAACTTGACCCGACTGAAGACTATGTCGCGGGCTCTGATGACGGCACCAGTGGAGAGGAGTTTCAGCGCCTGCACAAGGTTGCCCAGGTCACTCGTGCTGTCATGCAGAAGAACATTGAGCTGGTTAATACAGTGGTCAACGAAACCGGCGTGTCTCAGGAAGACCTGACCGCTCTGATTGTAGAACAGGTACTGGAAGCACTCGACGATATTCAGCAAGCGATTGAAACCGCTGGAGACGGTTTCGACGCCGATGACCTGGCAGGCTCCGATGACCTTCAGAGTACCCGTCTGGACCCAAGCAAAGTAGAAGAACAACTTGAAGAACGCCGCGACCGCCGCGCAGCTACCGCGGCAAATCTGGCCGGCTTACTGACGGATGGAGATGGCCTTAATTTCTTCGAGGCGTTTGAAGAAGAAGGCGCAATGATGTTCGGCTATGGCAATGTCCAGGCTGATGGTGAAGGGGTTATTTCCATCACTCAATATGGCTATGACACACAGGGCGACAGTTGGGTAGCCATGTCTGACGAGGGAAATCAGCAACAGGATTGTCTGCTCGGCAATGGTGAGTGGCGTTGTTTCGCACAGGATAACGAATCCGTGTCAACCGATGGTAATAACGTACGTATTCTGCGCGGTGGCCTGAGTTTCGCCGAGGAAATTATTTCTGGTGAACAGATCAACCTGGAAAATAAGCGCATTGGTGCCTATCTGGAGCATGAGTATCAGGCAGTCATTGATCCTGCAGTGACATTCGACGATACCGCCCTGGGCTATCTGCTGACCTTTACCCGCAGTCAGGATACGTATGAGCTGTACAAAGACAATGTAGAGTCAGTCGGCGACTGCTGGGATGGAGAGGTTATCGAGGGTAATACCTGGTCACCGACCGATACCTGGTGCAACAACGTCTTTGTCCACACAGGCGATGGCAATCATGAAACAGATGGCGATGCAGCAACCTCTCTCTCGCAACTGATCAGCTCAGCAGCCGCAAGTAATCCACAATATCGAGCAGACCTGGGAGGCATCGACCTGTATGGCGATGACAATCAGCACGTTGTAGAGCTGGTTTCTGGTGGCACGGCGAATCTGTATCGTATCGAACGCAGCAGCATGGGCGAATCGGAAAGCCTGATCGCTGCTGGCTCAACGAGCTGGCGCCTGTCGACGGTAGAAACAAAAGAAGTGCTGGTCATCGACCTGCCTGCGGATATTGCACTGCGCAGTGATTACGACCGCGGAGCGAAGCCCTTACTTGCAGTTGTCGATGGCTACGTACGCGCGGGTGAGATGATGCCTGCCGGCGGCCGCAGCGACAAACAATGGGTATTTAATGGGAACGCACGCGAACAAATTAAAGCAGCATTCGACTATACCCTGTTGGATGAGCTCACGGCCTGCGATATCGCTGATAACGAAGACTCTTCTTTTGCTGACTTCGACAGAGCTGCGACCGACTGCAGCGCGGTATCGTTCACCTCTGGGGATGTGGCCGGAAAGTCATTCTTCTTCGGTGATGGTGCCTTCAGCTTTACCCAGGACGGCAACGGCCTGTATCAGGGAGAAATCAATGATGGGGACTTTGTCTCACTCGGCTTCACCTGGACCATCAACGACGTCGGCTACCTCATTCTCAATACTCAACATACCGATGATGGCGTGACTCAGTACCTGAGAATGAACCTTGCCAAAGTTGAACTGAATGCTCGTCAGATCAGCGTTGTCAGCTTTGGACAGGATACTGAAGACAGCAGTGCACTCGACAGCGCAACTGGCGAGGTGAATGGAGAGGTATGGGACGTCCGCTAAAAGTGCGCTGGCAATAGCTGGTCCGACACGTCTCAGAGCCCCGGTAATACCGGGGCTTTTTAGTTTTAGAAGGGGAAAGTTCGTATCAGAACAGATTCATAAGGCTATCGAGTGTATCCTGCCCTCGTTTTTTGGATTCTTCCGGAGAGGTTTCTGACTTGCCTTCCCATTCGATATCATCAGGCGGAAGCTCATCCAGGAAACGGGAATGTGTGGTATCCGTGGCTTCGCCGTACTGTCTGCGCTTACCGGCATAGGTCAGCGTCAAGGTGCGCTTAGCGCGTGTAATACCCACGTACATCAGGCGACGTTCTTCTTCAATTGTGTCTGCTTCAATGCTGTTACGGTGTGGCATAAGCTCTTCTTCCATGCCCATGATATAGACATGCGGGAACTCCAGACCTTTCGAAGCGTGCAGTGTCATCAGTTGCACCTGATCGTTCTCGTCCTCTTCGCTCTGCTGCTCCAGCATGTCGCGCAGAATGAGCTTACCGACCGCGTCTTCAATGGTGCATTCGTCGCCCAACTCATCCGCCTTGTCGATCATTTTCTGAATCTGATCAACGAGAAAATAGACGTTCTTCATACGTCGCTCAGCCTGATGAGGCGTTCCGGAGTTCTGGTGCAGGTAGCCCTCGTAATCGATGTCGTCGATCATTTCTTTGATGGCGGCAACAGGATCATCTGTGTAGGCATTGCGGGTGATACGCTCCAGCCAGTGACCAAAACGACGCAGACGATCCAGAGCTTTCGGCATCAGCACCTGCTCAAGCCCCATTTCGGTGGTCGCAGCAATCATGCTGATATTGCGCATCGCCGCATACTCGCTGAGCTTTTCGATCGTGCTGGGCCCGATTTCACGGCGCGGAGTGTTCACCACACGTAAGAATGCAGCATCGTCTGTCGGGTTAATCAGCAGACGCAGGTACGCCATGATGTCTTTGATTTCATTACGCCCGAAGAATGACTGACCGCCGCTCAACTTATACGGCACCTGATAAGCCTGTAGCTTCATCTCAATCATGCGCGATTGATGATTACCACGGTACAGCACGGCAAAATCACGATAGGTGCCGCCGTAGCGCAGGCGTCGCTCGACAATTTCGGTAGCGATACGCTCTGACTCAACCTCGTCATTCTTGCACTTAAGAATTTTGATCGGATCGCCATACCCTTGATCAGACCAGAGCTTCTTCTCGAATTCGTGAGGGTTATTATCAATAACAATGTTCGCCGCGTTCAGAATGAGGCCCGTAGAGCGGTAGTTCTGTTCAAGCTTGATCAGCTTCAGTGACGGGAAATCTTTTTTCAGTAACGACAGGTTCTCCGGCCGCGCACCGCGCCAGGCATAAATCGACTGGTCATCATCGCCTACCACCGTCAGGCCATTGCGGTGACCCACCAGCAGCTTAACCAGCTCGTACTGCGAGGTGTTGGTATCCTGATATTCATCCACCAGCAGATAACGGATCTTTTTCTGCCAGCGGGTCAGAACCTCCGGGTTATCCCTGAATAAAATGGTTGGCACCATAATCAGGTCATCGAAGTCGACGGCGTTGTATGCTTTCAACATACGCTGATAAACGCTGTAGGTCTGAGCGACCAATACTTCCTGCGGGCTGGCGGCCTTATTAATTGCCTGCTCAGGCGTGATCAGATCGTTCTTCAGGTTGGATATTTCGTTCTGAACCATGTCCAGCATATCACCGTCATCACCGTGCTCCCGGTGCATCACGTCGCGGATAATGCCTTTGCAGTCGTCCTGATCGAGAATAGAGAAGCCCGATTTATAACCTGCGGTACTTAGTTCCTGACGGATAATGCCGAGGCCCAGGTTGTGGAAAGTCGACACGGTAAGCCCGCGGGCACCGCCGCGCCCGGTGAGCTGCATCACACGCTCTTTCATCTCTTTGGCAGCCTTATTGGTAAAGGTTACCGC
Organism: Thalassolituus sp. UBA2590; assembly: GCF_002339775.1. Classification (NCBI taxonomy): domain Bacteria; kingdom Pseudomonadati; phylum Pseudomonadota; class Gammaproteobacteria; order Oceanospirillales; family Oceanospirillaceae; genus Thalassolituus; species Thalassolituus sp. UBA2590. The sequence goes on along the minus strand of NZ_DDKU01000016.1, from coordinate 20,735 downwards.
CGCAATGTGATGAGACTTAATTCCACAGGCATCGATCAGGTAAGCAATTTTGCGGGTAATCACACTCGTCTTGCCAGAGCCCGCACCCGCGAGCACCAGCAAGGGGCCATCAATATACTTGGCGGCTTCTCGTTGACGGGGGTTGAGCTGACTTAAATCGACCACGGATATACCTCTGAAACAGGCTGGAGATTCTACCAGCATTTACCTCGAAGGAGACACCACTGCCGAACGCTGGAGAAACAAAGTCAGGGGTGAAAATAATGGGCCAATCCAGACACATTTCCGGCCATTCATTCGCGAAGCCGCATTCTCTCTTCTATATGTCATAGGGCGGATTATTTTTGGGGTACACCGTTTCAGGATGAGCCAGAGAATGGACACCGAACAACCGATGCTACTTGCGCTGGGTACTGACAGCCCGATGCCTGATTTTCTGACAGACTGGCTGAGTCAGGAAACCGCACACCAGAAAAACGCACTGCGCGTAGGAATGCTGGACGCGTTTATCCCCGTCCCAGAGGGGCATATGGTCGTCATCACGGTGCCACATGGTGACCCGGAGCAACGCGATCGGGTTCAGGAGGTGACTCTTCAGGTACCGACGCTACTGATCGGGTTCGCAGACGAACGGGCCTTCTACCCTGATGCCTGCGTCTGGATCGACGCAGATCACCTCACGCCTCACGCACTCAAACACGGATTGACTGAGCTGAGGGCTTGCGTTGCTGGCCAGTTACGCCCGTTACTTGCTCGCCAGAACTGGATGCTGCAGTGTCGCAGCCTTCTGGAACGCAATTCTGACCTGATGCTGCAACTCGTGAGCTGTCGCTGGCGGCCTGCTGCCTCCGGCGATAGTGCTGAAATCCGCTTTGACACCCAGCAATCGTTTGAACATCAGCTGCGGGCAAGCGCTCCCGCCGATGCACTGATAGGGAAGCTCCTGGACGATCAGTTTGTGATTGTCAGCCAGAGTACAAAGCATCTTTCAGAAAAGTGGGTCCGCTCTCACGATGATGATACAAGCTTCCTTTGGACCGCATTTCTAAGCACCCCGGTGCCACTTCACTCTTACGATGACCTGGGTGAGGCGCTTCAGCACTGTGTTCGCGAGATTGAGCGTAGCCGTATGATGTGCAGCCGGATTGGAGGGCGCTCGCTCACCGCTGATGAGTCAATAGTTGTGAAGGATCTCATCCGCGCGCTACGCAACAAAGAATTTTATCTGGAGTTTCAGCCACAATTTGATAGTCACACAGCTACGATTGTGGGGGCAGAAGCCCTGTTGCGCTGGCTCCACCCCGAACTTGGTATGGTGCCGCCAACCGCATTTATACGGGATGCTGAAATGGCTGGCCTGATTCGTACTCTGGGAAGCTGGGCACTCCGAGAGACCCTCAACGTCTGGAAGATGCTGAATGACCGGGGCATCAATATCCGGATGGCAGTTAATGTTTCGTTCCCGGAGGTTGCAGACCCCGACTACGCCGATAAAGTTCTGGATCTGCTGGATGAAACGGGGGTACCCGCCGCCAGTCTGGAACTGGAGCTCACCGAAACCGCCATGATGCTGGACGCTAGTGTATCTTTGAATAATCTGAATCGATTAAAGCTAGCCGGGGTCCGCATCGTTCTGGATGATTTTGGTACTGGCTTTTCGTCGCTTTCTCACCTCAGCGACCTGCCGATTACGGGCATAAAACTCGACCGGGCTTTTGTTACGCCACTCAGTCACGACGATGAAAACTCAGCGCGACGACACATAGTCGCAACCATGCTGGATCTTTCTAAGCGCCTGAAACTGGAAACAACGGCAGAAGGGATAGAAGACCAGAGCTGCCTCGAGGTGATCCACTCACTCGGCTGCGATCGCGTGCAGGGTTACTTTTACGCTCAGCCCATGTCAGTCGACAAACTGATTGAGCGCACCTGCGTTCAGGAGTCTGTTCTTGTCGATTACGCTTCCGGGCAGCAGAGCCTTTTTTAGCATTCCCTACCAGCCCGACTCCGTTGCAATCTGTTTACTCCTGAGGCGTTTCAGGTGGCGGTGCTGGAGTCTCTTTCGGGCCAAAGAACGCCTCTCCATCAAAAGGACTCGGCGTGCTGACATGGTAATAAGACATAGCGCCAACAAAAGCACCGATAACTAACAGAAATATGATCAGTTGTTTATTCATTCAGGTCTCCGCAATTGCTCAGTCTGTTTTATCAGTCTGGCACGTCACCGGGGTTTCGCAAGAAGACACCTTTGGGGGAAACATGGCGCAAAAAAAACGGGGCTGAAGCCCCGTTTTTGTTTTGTAAAAGCAATCAGTCCGCGCGCTTGTCAGTGAGCAGCGGCAATGTCACCGGGGTCGTCTTACCAACTATAACGATTGAATTAACATCTCCTGCAGCTACCGTCTGATTGGTCAGCCCAGGGACAACCGCGGGCCCACCTTTGCCCGACCCTGATGCAACGATGTGAATGTCGTATGTATCAGGAGCAAGAGTGATGTAATCCGTATCATCGCCCTGACTCATCCCAGTGGTTTCGTATGCTTCCTGGCTAATATCAGCAGACTCATAGATATAAACATCTGCCGAATTCACATCTGTAGCGACGGATGCATTTATCAAGCGAATATCTGCGGAACCCGCCTGTGATGCCTCACGCTGATCGGTCAGGAAGATACGTATCGCGCTTGCGAAGTCATCATTGCTGCCACTCGCAACCAGCGTGTAAGACTCCCCTCTCGCAAGCTCAAGCGATGTTGATAAGCCAGATGGGGCACCTTCCAGAGCTGCACCCGCTTCAGTAATGCTTATAGGCAATGAACCCGCAGGAAACACAATATAACCCGAATCCTGGGTGTAACTCATATCTTCCAACGGAGCGTACAGCTCCCCTTCGATATACACATCAATATCCTGAGTATCGATAGCGTGTACGATACGCAGCTCAGCCGTATTGTCTGGAATAGCAGTCGCAGCAGGACCGGCCCAAACCAGCAAAGAAACGGGGGAGCGGCCTTTATCACTGTTCACAGCGACAACAATCGCATCATCACTGACGCTCAACGAGCCTGAGTCGTATATAACGTCCGTTGATCCATCCGCTGTCAGTCGCACCTGATAGGAGCCATCCTGGACTCCCTCGATTAGTTGGTTACTCAAATAAGACAGAGCATTCACCTGAGGCGTCGCCCCCAGCTCAGCATCAGGCTGTGATACAAACACATCGACGTCTGTTGACGAGGCTGCTGGTGCTGCGTGCAGCACACGCAGATCAATATCACCGTCAGTGACGACGTCAGTTTCATCAAGTACCGTAATCTCAAGGTCACTCGCCTGGTTTACGGCAATCGCGGCATAGTAAGCATTTGAATTGAGGCTCGCAGCATAAGATGCAGCGACAGTATCCGTCCCTGCCAGGCGCAGTTCGATATTGGCATTGCCATCAGACAATTTGAGATAACCCGTACCATCCTGAAAAGCTACATCACTGAGCTGCAGTTCGCCGTTAACGTATACATCCACAGCCTGTGCATCAGGCGAGGCATGTAAGATACGCACGTAGGCATCACTGTCGTCGTCGGCGCCACAGGCAGCGAGACCAGCAATGCTGGCGGCAATCGTCAGTTTTTTGAGCAGGCTCATAGGTTTCTCCGGATAATTATTATTCTTCAACCTGAGCACTATACCAAACAACCCGTGTCAGGCCATCCGATAACGGTCAAGAGCCCGAAAACCAATCGCTTCCATTAAGTGTTGGCGCTGAATGCTGTCCGCGTCATTCAGATCGGCAAGAGTGCGCGCAACGGTCAGCAAGCGATGATAGGAGCGCGCAGACAAATTCAGGCGTGCGATCGTGTCCAGAAGCCAGGCCTGATCACTCTCAAGCAACCGGCACACATCATCCCGCTGCTGCCCTGACAGGCAGGCATTCGCGCAGCCCTGCCTGCGCATCTGACGGTCACGCGCGGCCATCACGCGATCACGAACAGCCGTACTCGGCTCAGAAGGAGGCGCCTGCTGCAGCAGCGCTGGCGATACAGGAGGCACGTCGACATGAAGATCAATCCGGTCCAGTAAAGGCCCTGATGTCTGGCCCTGATAACGACGGATCTGATCTGGCGTACACTGACAGCGCCCAGAGGGGTCACCGTAGTAACCACATGGACACGGGTTCATCGCAGCAATTAACTGGAAACTGGCCGGGTAAGTGACAGAACGGTTGGCACGGCTGATGACGATCTCTCCACTTTCCAGAGGCTCCCGCAGAACATCCAACACTTTACGGCTGTACTCGGGCAACTCGTCCAGAAACAAAACCCCGCCGTGCGCCAGAGAGATCTCACCGGGCTTGGGGTTACCGCCACCGCCAACAAGAGCAACGCCTGAAGAAGTATGATGAGGTGCCCTGAAGGGCCTCTGCCCCCAACGGCTTTGCCAGTCGCCACTGTGGTGACTGATGGATGCGACCGACGCAGCCACTAAAGCCTCATCATTGCTCATCGGCGGCAGAATTCCGGGCAGCCGTGACGCCAGCATGGTCTTTCCAGTCCCCGGAGGCCCGATAAAAAGTAAGTTATGCTGCCCAGCCGCCGCTATTTCAAGCGCTCGCCGTGCACCGACCTGCCCTTTAACCTCTGAAAGATCATTCGTCAGACGGGAGGTTCGAACCGGTGCGTCCTCAGGGCTGACCTCCGGCAGAGATTCATTATTGTGCAACCAGTTACAGACTTCAGATAGCGAACGCGCCTGCAGTATTCTGGCCTCATGACAGAGGGCGGCCTCACCGGCATTACCAGCGGGCACGATCAGCGTCTTACCCGCATGCGCTGCACGTAACGCCGTCGGCAGAATCCCGGTCACCGGACGTAGTTCACCAGACAAGGTCAGTTCCCCAACGAATTCGTAATCGGTAAGCTTGTCTTTCGGTACCTGATCTGAAGACGCAAGAATACCTAACGCAATTGCGAGGTCATAACGTCCGCCCTCTTTTGGCAGATCAGCAGGCGCGAGGTTGATGGTGATGCGCTTAGCCGGAAATTCGTAGTGACTGTTCAGAATCGCACTGCGCACACGATCCTTGGATTCTTTAACCGCCGTCTCAGGTAAACCGACCAGACTTAAAGAAGGCAAACCGCCAGACAAGTGCACCTCAACCTGAACCAAAGGCGACTCTATGCCCACTTGAGCACGGGTATAAACTGTAGAAAGTGACATCGGGCCTCCTTGCCGCTGTATCCAGCTAGACTATAGAAGTACCTGAGTAACGACCATACGAAGAAAGACTGACACCATAACTGCCAGTCACGTATCCTTTACATCTGAAGCCCCGGCTAAGTCGTACCTACCTTTCAAGGCCGAAGAACTAGCGGGGCACGGACAACAGAATACTGTTTGAAGGGAACGTATTGTGAACCGGCTCTCTCCCATATGTATTGCGCTGAGCCTGATCCTGGCAGGATGTGGAGGCGCCACCAGTAGCGAAGAAGATGAAACCATGACTCCTGACATTTTAATCGATGATGAATGTAACACTCGTAATGCTACTTCGACAGTCGCAAGTTTCGCGGCCGCCCTGCTGAGCACAGCCATGCTGGCTGGCTGTTCAGACGGAGACTCAGATTCCGGACACACGGTCAGTGGTACTCTATTCACCGCCGGGCAGACAGTCATCGATTACGACATCAATGACGTTTATAGCGGCTCCCTGACCAACGACGATCCGTTCAATGGCCAGCCCCTGCCAAACGTGGTCACAGTGCAAGGCTTTGCTTCGAACACGCCAACCAACGCCACAGCGACCGGCGACGCAGAGTTTGAGCGCTTCGCTAACGTAGCGGATGAGAGTGACTACTATACAGTCTCACTTCAGGGAGGACAGCGGGTTGTACTGAACGTCGTAGATTACTACGGCAATAGTAACCCTGACAGTGCGTATGCCGGCGATCTGGATATGTATCTGTACCCGAATAGCGGCGGCGACCCCATCGGCAGCTCACTATTAGAGAGCAACCGCGAAGAATTTTCAGTACCTGCAGATGGTGACTATATACTTGAGGTGTTCGCCTACAGCGGAATCTCCAAATATGTTTTACAGGTTCTTCCTGCAAGTAACAGCCTGTTGCCAACCGCATCTGAGTCACAACCTGCCAGGCCATCGTTCAAGCCGGGTGAGGCCATCGTGCAATGGAAAGACACTGCGGATACCTCCGCTATTGCTGCCTTCAATGTGCGGGACCATCGTGTAAAGACTATGAGCACTGCGACCGATCGCCCGGTTAAACTCAACCTTGAGAAACCGGCATCGGTTCAGCGCCTGTCGACCAGTACTGGTCAGGATCTGAGCGCATTCACCTCTGGCCGCGATACCCTCTCAGCTATTAAGGCATTGAATCAGCGCGATGATGTTGAGTACGCCGAACCTAACTACATCCGTTATGCCACAGCCACACCGGATGATGGCTTGTATCGCCTTCAGTTTCACTACGCGGATATACGTCTTCCGCAAGCCTGGGACCTGTCCACAGGCTCTTCTTCTGTGACCGTTGCCGTGATTGATAGTGGAGTATTCCTCAACCATAATGACCTGGCCGGTAAGCTGGTATCGGGCTACGACTTCATCAGCGACTCCTCGGTAAGCCGCGATGGTGATGGCATTGATTCGAACCCTGATGATCCAGGCGACAGCAACCAACGCGGAGCCAGCTCGTGGCATGGCACTCACGTCACCGGGACAATTGCCGCAGCGACAGACAACCAGCAAGGTACCGCAGGAGCTGGCTGGGATACCCGGGTAATGCCCCTCAGGGTGCTTGGCCTTAACGGTGAAGGCTCAACCTACGACGTACTTCAGGCGGTTCGCTATGCTGCACGTCTGAGTAATGACAGTGGAACCCTGCCATCATCCCGGGCGGACATCATAAACCTCAGCCTTGGCTCGAGCTTCCGCAGCTCGGCGGAACAGGATGCATTTACCGCAGCCCGGAATGCCGGCGTTATTATCGTCGCCGCAGCAGGAAACAGCTCCACCGATGAACTTTTCTACCCAGCGTCATACGATGGTGTGATTTCTGTCAGTGCTACCGCCCCTGATGACAGCCTGGCCTACTACTCAAACTTTGGCAGCAAGATAGACGTTGCTGCTCCGGGCGGAGACCTACGTAACGACACAAACTCTGATGGGCAAGCGGACGGTGTACTAAGTACCTCGGTGGATGACTCCGCAGGCACTCGACAAAGTGCTTATACGCTTCAGCAAGGCACATCGATGGCGACACCGCACGTCGCCGGTGTTCTTGCGCTGATGAAAGCGGTCGACCCAACACTGACTCCGGGCGAAGTAGATTCCTTGCTGAGTAGCGGTCGGATTACCGACGACATCGGCGCTGCCGGTCGTGATAATGAGTTCGGACACGGTCTTATCAACGCGCTAAAGGCGGTTCAGGAAGCAAACAACCTCGCCGGCGGCGGCAGTGTTCCCCAGGTTCCTGTACTGGAGAGCGACCCCGACGAGCTTCAGTTCGGTTCAGGCTCTTCACTGACCCTTACCCTGAACAACGTTAATGATGAAGCTGATGACCCCGTCATCACGACAGACGTCAGCGAAGACTGGCTCACGATCAGCCCGAGTGATGTCGACAGTAATGGCTTTGGCGAATACGTAGTGACTGTCGATCGCGCCGACCTTGTAGATGGCATGTACGAAGGTCTGGTCCGCTTTACACCAGATACTGGCAACAGTCTCGATGTGACAGTAACTATGCGGGTCGGTGACATCATCACCATGACAGATTCAGCGCCTCAGTATGTACTGCTGGAGGATTCTGAAACCGCCGAAATCGTTGCAGAGACCCTCGTAAATCCAAATGGCAGCTACGCGGTCACGGATGTGCCTACCGGCAGCTATCGGGTTGTCGCAGGTTCAGATATCGACGTTGATCTTTTCATCTGCCAGAACGGGGAAACCTGCGGCGGCTATCCTGACTCAGTGACTGAAGAAGTCATCGAGGTTAACGGTGACGTAACCGACATCGACTTTGTTGTCAGCCTGGTCAGCGGCATTGATGTCAGTGATGACGGCGGACCTGGAATTCTGCGTGCCAATCCGTCAGCTGACCCCGAAGAGCCTGACTCCAAAGAGTCTGAGCCAGCGGATAACAGCACAGAAGACGAGAGCGACAGCAAGCCTGTCCGTTCAGTAAGTCGTTAAAATACTCTCACTTCCGTTCAATTAAAAAGGGCCGCTCATGCGGCCCTTTTTAATGCGTGTGTTTCGACGATTAAGCCAACTGAACAAAATCAGCTTTGCTTTTGCAGTGACTCTTCACGACGCCGCAAATCGAATGATGCCTGCTTCACTTTCCAGCGGAACAGACCACCCAGCCAACGCTTAATAAATACCGCTTTGCGGCCAATCGGGTGCGGGTTACAGATCATCTCGCCCTTCATCAGCGACTTATAGGCGCGATCAGCCACTTCACTGGCATCCAGCTCTGACTTCTCGAACACCTTATCGACGAACTTCAGCATTGAAGGATCTGACGTTTTCATCGTCTTGTTCAGATTGGTACGGAAGAAACCTGGGCACAGCGCCGTGACCTTGATGTTATAAGCGTGCAGCTCGTAGTACATGGTTTCAGAGAGTGCGATCACACCCGCCTTAGTCACATTGTAGGAAGCCATCGACGGGAGAATCATCAGACCGGCAAGCGAAGCAGTATTCATAATGTAGCCGCTGTTCTGCTTCTTCATCACAGGGGTAAAGGTACGGCAGCCCAGAGCGACGCCTTTGAGGTTGATATCGATGATCCATTCCCACCAGGCCCACTCGCCCGCGTCAATACGGTCGCCAGTGGCAACACCGGCATTATTAATCAGGACATCAAGGCCACCCCACCGCTCTTCAACATCAGCACGCAGTGCATTCCACTGATCTTCAGAGGTGACATCCAGATAGGCCGTCCAGCCTTTACCACCTGCTTTTTCTACCAGCTCCAGAGTTTCAGCCGAGCCCTCGCTGTTAATATCTGCGATACAGATATCGGCACCTTCTTTAGCGAAGCGTAAGGCCAGTTCGCGGCCAAGACCGCTGGCTGAACCTGTGATCAGTACTTTTTGCATGATGATAAAACCCCGAAAGTTGTTGTTATTTTTTCTTGCGGTAAATGCTGCCCTTTTTCATTTCAGGGTCAACCGTTGTCTTAAAGCGTTTGTGTAGCCACAGATACTGAGAGGGGTGCTCCCGTAGCTGTGTTTCGATAAAGTCATTCGCCATTTGAGCGTCAGCTGCGTCATCGCCACTCGGAATCGGCAAAGGGTCATGCACCGTGACGGTATAGCCCGAGTTATCATCTTTACGGAAGTAAGTGATCGGCATCACCAGCGCCTTACCCGCTTTCGCGATACGGGAAGTCGCTGTAATCGTCGCCGCCGGGTGGCCAAAGAAGTTTACGAAGATGCTGTTCTTACGGCCGAAATCCTGATCCTGGGCGTACCAGAGCACGTTGCCCTGACGTAACGTACGGATGAATCCACGGATGTCTTTACGCGTCAGGCATTCATCGTACAAACGGGCGCGGTTCCGCTCCATTACATAATTCATCACCGGGTTATCCTGCGGGCGATAGCTTACGCTCACGCGTTGCACTGTACTGACCAGGCTGCCAGCGAGATCCAGCATGGAGTAATGAGCACCGAGCAACATCACACCCTGACCGTTATTCTGTGCCTCTCGCACCTTATCGAAACCTACAAAATCCGTGCGGGCGGCCAACCACTGAGGATCACGGAACCAGCCCATAAAGGTTTCCATCAAACCGATGCCATTATCGATAAAGATCTGACGTACCAGGGCATCACGCTCAGCCGGGGATTTCTCTGGAAAGCAGATTTCCATATTTACTTCGGCAATTCTGCGACGACTCCCGGCGACCTTGTGTAGCAGCAAGCCAATACCTTTGCCGATTCCCAACTGCCATGAAAAGGGCAAGCGAGTCAGAAGCGCGAGCAATCCTACGCCCAACCAGATGGGCCAGTGCTTAGGGTGGAGCGGAGCTTTGAGCTGCTCCGCGCCGCCTTTAGATACATCAGCCATTCAGCCAGTCCAGATACGCGTTAACGCCCTGTTCAACTGTGAAAAATTCGTCGGTGTAGCCAGCTGCACGCAGATTCGAGATATCCGCTTCGGTGAAGCTCTGATAAGCACCTTTCAGATGGTCCGGGAACGGAATGTACTCTTTCTTGCCATCGGTACCTTTCGCGCCATGCCACGCCACGACGGCATCTGCAACGTCGTTAAAGCTCTGGCATTTACCTGTTCCCAAATTGTAAATCCCCGATGCCGCTTTCTGCTGCCAGAACCAGAGGTTCACTTTCACAACATCGCCGACATAGACGAAGTCACGGCGCTGCTCGCCAGCACCCCAGCCTTCGGTCTCGCCAAACAGCTTACAAACGCCGGTGTCCTTAATCTGGTTATTGAAGTGAAAAGCTACTGACGACATAGAGCCTTTGTGCTGCTCACGCGGACCATACACGTTGAAGTAACGGAAGCCCACAACCTGACTTGGGAAACGGTTATTCGGATAAGTGGCCTGCAACTGACGAACGTATTGGTCGAACTGCCACTTAGAGTAGCCGTACACGTTCAGAGGCTTTTCGTGAGCGCGTTCTTCTTTGAATACGTCGCTGCCGCCATAGACGGATGCGCTGGAGGCATACAGGTATGGAATGCCCTGTTCGAGGCAGGCGTGCAGCAGAATCTTGGAGTACTCGTAGTTGTTCTCCATCATAAACTTGCCATCCCACTCGGTAGTGGATGAGCAGGCACCTTCGTGGAAGATAGCTTCAACATCGTCCAGCAGGCCATCATCAATCTGTACGCGCTGGATAAAGTCATCCTTATCCAGATAGTCGGCAATATCGCAATCGCTGATGTTATAGAACTGGCGACCGTCGCTCAGGTCGTCCACCACGATGATGTCGGTGCGCCCCATCGCGTTCAGGGCTTTAACGATGTTGCTGCCAATAAAACCGGCGCCGCCTGTTACGATAATCATGCTTCTGTCTCCTGAATGCGTTTAACAATGGCCGTGGTTGAGCAGTTGTCTTTAAAGCTCAGGATGATCACGTCACCACCGTTTTGCTGTACACACTGACCACCAGCAATCTCTTCGATGCGGTAGTCACCACCCTTCACCAGAATATCCGGCAGCACCCGACAGATCAGGCGCTCCGGGGTATCTTCGGTAAAAGGCACCACCCAATCCACGCTTTCAAGGCCAGATAACACAGCCATTCGGTGATCGAGTGGGTTAATCGGACGTGCCGGGCCTTTCAGGCGCGACACAGATTCGTCAGAGTTCACCGCAACTAACAGGCGGTCACCCAAGGCTTTCGCTTCTTTCAGATACTGCACATGACCGGGATGAATAATGTCGAAACAGCCATTGGTCATGACCAGAGTTTCACCACGTTCACGGGCCTCCTCGACCAGTACCATCAGCGAGTCTTCATCAAACAGGCCAGCACCCTGCTGGCTGTCCTGACGCAGCTCACGGCGCAACTCTTCGGTTGAGGCCGTTGCGGTACCCAGCTTGCCGACCACAATGCCAGCAGCAGTATTTGCCAACACAGTAGCCTCTTCAAAACCAGCACCAGCAGCCAGCGAGGCCGCCAGAACAGAAATTACGGTATCACCGGCACCGGTCACATCGTACACCTCGCGGGCGCGGGTCGGCAGATGGAAAGGCTCAGCGTCGCGACGTACCAGGGTCATGCCCTTTTCACTGCGAGTGACCAGCACGCCTTCAAGATCAAACTCTTCGACTAGCGCACGGGCTTTTGCAACCAGCGCTTCGTCCGACTGAGCCGGGCCAACGACGGCCTCAAACTCGCTGAGATTCGGTGTAATCAGGGTCGCGCCCCGATATTTCTCGAAGTCCGCACCTTTCGGGTCGACCAGAACCGGAACATTCTGCGCTTTCGCGGCTTTAATCAGAGGCTGAGGATCTGCCAGCGAGCCTTTGCCGTAATCCGACAAGATGACTACACCCGTATTTTTTAAGCGAGCTTCAAACGACGCTTTCGATGCGGAGATATCCACCGCGTGGAAGGCATCTTCAAAGTCGAGACGAATCAGCTGCTGCTGACGGCTGATAATCCGCAATTTGGTGATGGTCGGATGGGTGTCGTGCCTTTGGAAATCACAAGTAACACCGGCATCCTGTAGCAGGTCTTCGAGCAAAACAGCGTTGTCATCCTGACCGGTAATGCCAAGCAGGTCGACCTGACCACCGAGCACCGCAATGTTCAACGCAACGTTACCCGCACCACCAGCACGGTTTTCTGTGTCCTGAATTTTCACCACAGGTACAGGTGCCTCGGGAGAAATACGTGACGTCGGGCCACCCCAGTAGCGGTCGAGCATAATGTCGCCGAATACCAGAACCCGGGCTTTGTGAAAATCAGGAATAGTTACATCCATCAGGGGAGTCGCCGGTAGATCAGAAAGCGCGCAGTTTAACATAGGCGACCTCTGATTTGTGCTACTATCCGGGCCCGACATTCAGTACCCGGACGCACTGTGGCACGACATCTTTACACCCTGATCTACAGCCTGTTTTTACCCATTATCATCGCCCGACTTTGGTGGCGTGGGCGCGCCAACCCAGGGTACCGCCAGCGTGTCGCTGAACGCTTCGGGTTTCTGCCGCACAGACCACGCCCGGGCGGCCTATGGGTACATGCAGTATCTGTTGGTGAAACGCTCGCTGCGGCTCAGTTTGTCAAACAGTTCATGGAGCAGAACCCGAACACGCCGGTCATCATTACCAGCACGACTCCAACGGGCTCAGAGCAGGTAAAACGCATATTCGGCGAGCGCGTGTTCCACATGTACCTGCCGTATGACCTGCCGTCATTCATCAATCGTTTTATCAAGAACATCCAGCCTGGTGCCTTGGTCATTATTGAAACTGAACTCTGGCCAAACCTATTGGCATCATGCGCTAAGCATGACCTTCCAGTGGTACTGGCGAACGCCCGACTGTCCGAGAAGTCTGCTCGTGGATACGCAAAACTCCCAGCGTTGACCCGCCCAATGCTACACAGCCTGAGTGTAGTCGCAGTGCAGAATCCGACGGACGGCCAGCGCTTTATTGAATTAGGGTTACCCACCGGCCGTATGAAAGTAACCGGCAGCGTAAAGTTTGATGTCACTGTTCCGGAGGACTGCCATAAGCAGGGAGTCGCGCTTCGCGGGCAATGGGGAGCAGATCGCCCGGTACTGGCACTCGCATCCAGCCACCCGACCGAAGACGAACAACTCCTTGATATCTATCCAGCGTTAGAGAAAGCCATTCCAGGCCTCCTGCTACTACTGATTCCACGCCACCCAGAACGTTTTGAGCCAGTGACCAATGCTGCCCGTAGCCGCCACCTGCACGTCCACCGCCGCACGAATGGCAACGTCTCTGACGATATTCAGATTTATGTTGCCGATACCATGGGCGAAATGCTGAATATGCTTGCCGCAGCCGATGTCGTCGTCATGGGCGGAAGCCTTTATCCGGGCGGCGGCGGTCACAACCCAATTGAACCGGCTGCACTCGGCAAAGCCACCTTGATTGGTGCTGATCACATAAACTTCACCAGTATTGTTAATGAACTGACCGAGGCTGGCGCCATAGCCGTTTGCGAAAGCCTGCCGGCGTTGCAGGATGAGGTAATTCGCTTGCTGAGGGACAGCATTGCCCGCGAAGCGATGGGTCATAAAGGGCTGGACGTGGTAGAGAGTAATCGTGGTGCAGTAGCGCAGTTGCTGGCGTTGGTGAAAGAGCAGTTGTCGGACTGAAGCTATACCTGCCTTCTGAACACATTACTGCCCCAAATCCGAATTATGGTAAGTGACGTACTAATCGAACATGATAATAGGCATTACGTTGCCTAGAGAAATCAGCGCCGTATTCAAACTCCACAGTCCACGAATAGCCATCGCGGCCTGCTTCCGGCGATCCCGACCAGAAACTTGATGAGGGTGTCGCCGGAAAAATTGCTAGATTAATCGCCGGATCTAAACGATCCTCCGCAACCAGGGAGCTCAATTCTTTAATATTCGGTAGGCGCCAGTCTGAATAGCCCGCAACTGATATACCTGAGGTCAACGTAAGAGCATCACTCCAAGTATAAGTTGTTGCCGCGCCGGTGCAGTTACCCGCACCACCATTAGGTTCCCAGACTTGTCCTTCTGAGCACTGCAACCACATCAAACGAGTCTCGTTGTCCGTAACCGTACCATCGTCGTGTAAGGTATAACGACTATCAGGTGTGATATTTTCAATATCGGGGTTCACTGTCTGCGCGAAAGCCAGCAAAGGCACCAGCAAAACGACGACAACTGACAAATAGTTTTTCATTCAATTTTCCTCTTTAGTGATCAATTATGCGCAGAACGAACGACCCTTACTCTAAAGTCGGCGTCACGGCTAAAGTTACCATCACCGCCAGTGTAGAAGTTCATAATCCAAGAATGACTATTACGACGAGCATTAGGTGACCCTGACCAATACCAAGTGCTAATAGTGTTAGGGAAGTAACCAATCTCAATACCGGGATTGGCACGCCCATAATGAACGATGCTGCGCAGCTCTTCTTTTTTAGGCATGCGCCAGTCGTTAGCGCCACACAGGCCGGCGGCATTGACGCGATCTACAAAGGCCTCGGTATTGCAATGCGTGGTGCTGTTAGCGTTGTCGTAGCCGTAACAGATAGCCCCATCGTCATCGGCGTAACCGACAGAGCCGCCATTGGTGGAGGAGTCGGTGTCGTACCAGTTATATCGGTCGTCGGCATCATGGAGGCTGTCGCCGACGTTACCATCAGAAGGGGTTTTGACCTCCCAGATTAAGCCGGTAACGTTGTCGCGCACGCAGGACCATTCGGTGGCGCTTTCTGGCAGATCGTTGCCGCTCGCATCGAGTTTGGTGAAGTCAAAACCAGCATCGCCAGCACCGGTTTTGGCGAGCTGGCCGTTGGCAGCTTGTGGATCGCGGCCATAGTGGGCATCCTGCCCCGAAGGTATCAGATTGCCGTCGGCATCAATACCATCTGCGGTGTGCGTCGCTCCAGTATCGGTACAGTTGAACGTTGAACTCCACTGGGCTTCATCTTCGGCATCGTAGTTACCGCACAGGGTGATGCCAGTATCATTGAGCTGCCCTTGCTCATTAAAGATGACGTCGATAGTGCAGTCGGCGGTAATATTCGTAATGTAGTCGTTGCCTGTGCGCGTACCTTCACAACCTGTGATGGCCGAGGCGTAATATCCGCTGTCTGGCGCTACCGTCAGGGTCAGGTTGTCACCGTGCAATACGGTTTGTGCCGTATCGGGCGTGACAGTACCATTGCCGCTGGCATTGATAGACACTATGTATTCAAGGCGGGCGAAGGTGGCGTTGATGGCACAATCAGCAGTGATGGCATCCACTGTAAAGGTGTTATCGGTAAGTAAGCCGCCACAACCGCTGGCCGATTCAATGCGATAGCCGGTATCTGGCGTGATGCTTACGCTGAAACCGGTGCCTTCTTCAACGGTTTGCGTACCCGTCAGACTGAGTACACCGCCGTCGGTCGCGGCAAGCGTAACGGCGTAAGTCGTTGGTTGCTCAGACGCTTGCTCGTTTTCAGAATTTTCGCTGTAACTGCCCGGATCAGCCGGTGTTTTGTCTTTGCTGCCTGAGTCGCCGCAGCCGGTCAGTGCCCCGACAACAAACAGCATAGCGAGCAAAGGTGAGTACGTTGCCTTCACGTTAGAGTCCCTGTGATTTCTTTTGGGGCACTTTATAAAGAAAGGAGCTCAGGGTCTATTGTCAAAGTACGTCGAAGGTAGCCGGTTAAGAAATAAACCTCAGGCAATAATCAAAAATTGACAATCTTTGTAGCGACTCATAATCTGAAACCAATATCCACTCAATCAGAGAGGCTCACCATGCATATCTCGCTCACTTCTGAACTCGAATCACGGGTTAAAGCCAAGGTAGAAAGCGGCCTTTATAACAATGCCAGTGAGGTTGTACGGGAAGCTCTGCGTTTTATGGAAACCCACGAAGACTGGGTTCGTGAGCTGAAACTGGCGCAGCTGCGTGAGCAGCTAAAGGTCGGAGCGGACCAGCTCAACCAGGGCGAAGGCATCAAGGTTGAATCCCGTGATGCGTTAGATAGCCTGTTTAAAGACATCACCGGCTGATTTCAGACGTGACTTTCGCACTAACCATTTCGCCCGCAGCGAATAACGATCTTAGCGATATCTACCGCTACAGTGCCCAACAATGGGGACAGAGGAAAGCGCGAGATTATCTGGATGCGATCAAAGATACATTCTGGAGGCTAGTGGAGCAGCCTCATAGTGGTGTACTGCGGCCTGAGTTACTCGATAGTTTGTTAACCGACACCCGCAGCCTGTTAGTAGAGAGCCATGTTATCTACTACCAGATACGAGCGAATTCGGTACAAATCATCCGGGTACTGCACGCCAGACAGGATCCCGGACGGCATTTTTAGGCACCAATACGAAAAACGCCCGCGCTGGTAGCAACCAACGCGGGCGTTATCGTTTCTATCATTACTTCTATCTTTGCCTTAGGGCTTCAGATGAATACCAGGCAAATGCCTTACTTCATCAGCACTTTCACGTAATTCGGCAACGCGAAGCTGGCGACGTGTACTTCAGGGTTGTAGTAACGGGTTTCAAAGCCCGCCGCATCATAGCGCGCCTGAATCTGCTCAACTGTTTGCTTGCGCAGTGACTCATCGTCTGTTGCCCATGCCAGAGACATAAAACCGCCCGCGTAGGTTGGCACTGGCATAACATAGAAGCTTGCATCGCTGTAGATTTTGCTCAGGCGCTGGAAAGTATTGGTCACTTCATCGCCCTGCATAAATGGCACGCCATTCTGAGCTACCATAATGCCGCCTTCGTTCAGGCACTTCTTCTCATCGGCGTAGAAGTCAGAAGTGAACAGCACTTCGCCCGGACCAATAGGGTCGGTCGAGTCAGAGATAATCACATCAAATTTGTCAGTGCAGTTTGCGACAAAATCTTTGCCGTCAGCGATCACGATATTGGCTTTCGGGTCGTCATAGGCGCCGTCAGAGTGTTTCGGGAAGTACTCTTTGCACATATCAATCACGCTCTGGTCGATCTCAACCTGAGTTACGTGCTCTACGTTCTTGTGACGCAGCACCTCACGCAAAATACCGCCGTCGCCACCACCAATGATCAGCACACGCTTTGGATTCGGGTGCGCCAGCATAGGCACGTGCACCATCATCTCGTGATAGATAAACTCATCTTTCTCGGTGGTCTGCACCACACCATCAAGCAGCATCACACGGCCAAGAAATGGGGTTTCGAAGATCTCCAGATGCTGGTGTTCGGTTTTTACTTCAAACAGCAGTTCACTGACAGTGAAGGACTGGGCGTAGTCGTCGTACAGACGCTCGCGGACGAAAGTTTTCTCAGTCATGGGCGGATTCCAGATGGGAGTGAGTAAAGCGCCGGATTATAGCTGCCATAGCAAATCAGGACTATGGTGAAGTAATCGTAGGGCAAACAAAAAGGCCAGCAGTCGCTGGCCTTTTCTTTGGTTAAACACCGTAAGCGCTTACTGCTCAAGCCCAGCAATAAAGGCTTTCAGGTCTTCAGCTGTCTGCTTTGGCGCTTCCAGCTGAGGCAGATGGCCGATACCTTCCATCTTTATAGTAGTGACATTCTGCATCAGCTGTTCGAGAACATCCGTAGCACCGACGTTAAGTACACGGTCCTCAACACCCCAAACCAGAAGCGTCGGAGTCTCAAGGCCGGTCACACGCTCTTCAACACTGTCCGATTTGACCTGAGCGAAAATATCCTGTTCCAGCTCAAAGTTGTCGATGCGTTTTTTAGCCATCTGGTCCAGTACAAACCCAGGCACAAACGGCGGCTCGCTCATTACGATGTCGAACACGTCGCGAAATTCATCTTCGGTTTTGGCTGTCAGTGGGTTCTTGCCCGTTTCTTCGATAATCTCCATGACTTCAGATTTTGGCGCAGACCAGACACCGCCCGGATCAAGCAACCAGAGGCTCTTTACCTCAGCTGGATACAGCGCGGCGTAGGTCATAGCAATATGGCCACCCATGGAGCTGCCGCCCATATGGAGCTTACGATCAAGATTCAGCTCGCTGAACAACTCATGCAAACGTTTGGCCTGAGCGGTTGGTGTGTAGTCAGCTGGGTTAGGTTTCGACGATTCACCAAAACCAATATGATCAGGCACGATCAGGTGGAAGTCTTTCAGGTATGGCGCTGACTCAGTGAAGTTGTCTTTGTCAGCACCAAAGCCGTGCAACAGAACCAGCGTGTCAGCGTCGGTATTTTCTGACTCCAGGTAAACGTAGGTCAGACCACTTGGCAGTGTAATTTCTTTCTGTTCAAGGTCTCCAAGGCCGCGTTTCACATCAACCAGAAACGCTGCGGTCCCCTCTGGGGCAACCATGATAGTGCCTGTAATACCAATGACTACAACCACCACCAGCGCGGCTATCGCTTTAACTATTTTCATTATTACTCCTCTATGAGTCGTTCATTCACTTATAAGCAGGCAACATAGTAAGGTCTGGTAATCATGCCGCCCATATCTTTTCCGGCCGGATTACGAATTCAATGGCTCGTTTTGTTACATTTTTAGCCAGTCGTTTGATGGAATCAGCTCTATCCGCCGGATCATTCCAGTTAAATGGCCGATGTACTCATACACCCAAACCTCGATTTCAGAACCCTCTGCGGTTACCGCTATCACCTTACACCGACGGTATTCATGAGGCTGTGGGCAAGAGGCGGAACAACCCTCATACACATCAAGGCAGGCAAGAATGCGGTCATTAACGCAATAAATGTCTCCCTGAACATGTGAATATGACGAAGTACCCGGCAAGCTTCCGGGCGCGACCCACCCAGGATAGAGCCCCAATGAGAGCAAGTGACCAGGAACAGTCGCAGCCGTCTCATGGCGGTCTTTTGTCAGGAGTGCTCTTGCCTTATCGGAGCCCACTATGGAACTGGTAAAGCGCGCAGCCGGCCTTAAGCTGCCGTAGACAAACAGGTAATCGCCTTCCATTTCTTGATATCTGTGACAAATTTGACAGAAAGCGTACCGGAAAACGCTGGATTTGTGACTTCCTCCTCAAATTAACAGTCTTGCCATTAAGGGCCCGTTTTCATCCAGGAATGGATTGCTATGGTAGTTAACCGATTTAGTGAATACCCAGGCAAGGAGTTGTTATGAAGACCAGGCGCTCAGTTCTATCAACGATGATCCTTGCCTCACTTACCTGCATCAGTGGATGCATGAGCGATAATTCAAACGCAGACAGCTCGCGAACAGACAGCTCCCCAGCGGGGGTATGGTATGTTCAGACAACAATGAGCGATAGCATCAATGACTCAGGAAGTGATATCCGCACCCAAATGTCCGGACGACAGCTTGTCGTACTGGAAGAGACTGGCCACGGAGAATTCCGGCTACACGACTGCACCGCTAATTTCACGCCAATAACACTCAACCAACAGGCTTCACAGTTGCGCGGCGCCTATTCACTGACCGATAAGACTGCGACTTCACCTTACAGCGAATCGGGCTCTCTGAGCATCACTCTGGATGAAGGCATGATGCACGGACAATACAAGCACTTCGACAGAAATTTCGATGGCTCGTGGGACAGTGAACAAACAGCCTATTTCGAAGGACATAAGGTCACCGCGGCGGAGACCCTGGAAGCACTCAGTCAGGCTGAGATTGATGGAATACTCGGTGGCGTGGCAAACCGCTCGGCAGCGACTGTCCCTCTGGGGGCGACTTGCACCGGCATTGCAAGCATGACGACAAATGGCACGATCAGAGCAAGACCAACATCCCAGGCCGTTGCAGATCTGTTAAGGCCGGAGCGGCAACCCGACCTTTTCGTTGCTTCAGAAGGTGGGCGCTGATTTAGTCAGCCCCCTGAACCTCCATCGAATCAACATTCTGGAAACCACGCGGTAACTTGTTACCACGGCGCCCACGCTCTCCCTGGTAATGTTCAAGATCTGAGAACTTGAGTTTCAGGTGACGCTTACCGGCATGAACCAGCAGGGTATCCCCTTCTTTGAAAGCAAGCGTGGCAACCATCAGCTCTTCTCTGGCGGCCGCCCGGGTGCCGTTGATGTTGATCATCTTGTTGCCTTTACCGCGCGCCATCTGTGGGAGATCAGCCGCAGGGAAGACCAGCATCCGCCCTTCATTACTCACCGCGGCAATCCAGCTCTTATCCGGCTCGTCGATCAGTGTTGGTGGCAACACTTTCGCGTTGGTCGGCACAGTAACCAGTGTCTTACCGGCTTTGTTCTTGCTCTGCATGTCAGCGAGCGTACCGATAAAGCCATAGCCCGCGTCGGTACTTAGCAGGTAGCGGTCATCGTCTTTGCCCATCAATGCATTCGTGAACAGACTGCCTGCCGGAGGGTTCAGCTTGCCAGTTAACGGCTCACCCTGACCCCGTGCTGAAGGCAGTGTATGCGCCTGCAAACTGTACGATCGGCCAGTGTTATCAAGGAAGATCACACTCTGATTCGATTTACCTTTGGCCGACGTGAGGAAGGCATCACCGGCTTTGTAGCTCAGGTTTGCACCATCAACGTCATGACCCTTGGCGGCGCGGACCCAACC